>JAGAUT010000004.1 GCA_017620655.1 Clostridia bacterium
AACATCGAGGGGGCAACATTCCAATTACATCTTCGCTGTTTGGGCGATGAAAAGGTTGGCAAAAAATAAAGCTTCTTCGCCATTACCGACGCCAGTCGGACGATAGAGAAAATTGCGGGATAGTAGTTTTTGTAACGCAAAAGCGAGATTGCGGATGGGGGAGCCTCCGCGGCTCGCAAAAATCTGAGCGAAGCGGTAATTTTTGCAGAGCGGTCGGTTTTGGTTCGTTTTCCCGAGTGAAAATGAACAGAAATGGTTCGTTGAAGCGACACCGAAGGCTTGTTCTTCACGAGCATTCCCCGTACGTTTGCCCGCGGGGGCTCCCCGCCGCACTCCGCAGAGTGCGAAACTCCCCAAACGCTGCAGTTTCACCCCCTGAATTATGAAGGGAAAATAAATAATCACCTGTGTAGGACGGGCGTTGAAGGCCTGCCTGCAAGTTAGGAACTAAAATATGAGTTACAGTTACAAAAAAGACGAAAAATCAAAGCACATATTTCTTATCATAACGGCACTTGTGTGTTTTCTTTTGGCAAGCTCGGTGCTTCCCTTTATGAAATCGGCTAAAAGCGCATATCCCGTGCCGGACATCATGCTTTGCTTTGTATGCGCGCTTGTATCCTTCACCGACATAAAAAAAGCGGGGATATATGCACTTTCTCTCGGCTTTCTTGCCGACCTTTTCGTAAATCCCCCGTCAAATCTTTCGCCCCTTGTTTATCTCGGCTGCGCCGTTGTTGCAATGCTGTGCCAGAGGCATTTTTCAAGGGTCGGAACGCTGGCAATTGCCATAAGCGTTATTCCTTGCTCACTCATAAAGCAGCTTGTAATCATCGCAGTTTCTGCTCTTACCCTGGATGGCAGAGGGGCTGCGGCTGCGGCTTTGCCGCTGATTCCTCAGGGACTTATCATCGACTTTGCATGTGCAATTGTGACGGCATTTGTCATGAGGGTCGTCTGCAGAAAACTGAGACTCGGATAAAATTTTTAACATAAAACACTCATATAGGAGAATCGCCATGTTAACTCTAAAAGCAAACGCCGTTGTGGGTCAGTCGGGAGGTCCGACAGCCGCAATAAACGCAACACTTGCAGGTGTTATCAAAGGCTGTCTTGACAGCGAAAAAATTGAAACCGTTTACGGCATGAAAAACGGTGTCGAGGGTCTTATGAAGGAGGATTTAATCAACCTTAACCACTACTTTGAAAAGAATCCCTCACAGCTCGACCTTCTTGCTCTCACCCCTGCCGCAGCCCTCGGCTCCTGCAGAAAAAAGATAAAGACTGACGAAGAAATCGAAGAAATCTACAAGGTGCTTGTCAAGAACAACATCGGGTATTTCTTTTACATAGGCGGCAACGACAGCATGGACACAATCGACAAGCTGTCGGACTATGCCCGCAGAAACGAAGGCACGGATTTGCCCGACATAAAGTTTATCGGTATCCCCAAGACCATCGACAACGACCTTGACATCACCGACCACACACCCGGCTACGGCTCGGCTGCAAAGTTTGTTGCAACCACCATGCAGGAAATCTGCAGAGACTGTGCCGTTTACACAAAGAAGGCGGTTACAATCGTCGAAATCATGGGCAGAGACGCAGGCTGGCTCACGGCTTCAAGCGTTCTTGCAAAGTTTCTTGCCGGCGCAGGTCCCGACCTTGTATATCTTCCCGAAAAGGTGTTTGACGAGGAAAGCTTCATAAAAGACGTCAACAAGAAGCTCCAGAATCCCGACAAGCCATATGTTGTTGTTGCGATTTCCGAGGGCATAAAGTTTGCTGACGGCAGCTACGTCGGCGAAAAGAAGACGGGCAGCTACGATGACCCCTTCGGCCACACAATGCTTGCAGGTGCAGGCAAGGTGCTTGAGGCGCTTGTCAACGAAAAAATCGGCTGCAAGTGCCGTTCGGTTGAGCTTAATGTCCTGCAGAGATGTGCTTCCCACGTTGCTTCAAAGTGCGACATCGAGGAATCGAGACGCATAGGCGAATCGGGCGTAAAGCATGCGGTCAAGGGTGAAACCGGCAAGATGATGTGCTTCAGACGCCTGAAGAATTCCGACGTTTACCGCGTTGAGATTTACCCCGAGGATGTAAGAAACATTGCCAACAAGGTAAAGGGCATTCCCGATAATTTCCTCTCCTCCGACTCGCAGGGCGTCAACGACAGATGCATCGACTACATGCTTCCCCTCATCAAGGGCGAAAACGATGTGATTTACGAGGACGGTCTGCCGGTTCATTTCGAGTTTTAAAACAGGGTATGTGCAATTTGCTCGACACAAGGCTTTTTTGATGTGCAGTATAACTAAAAAAATATATTGTGCTTGACATTCATACACTTTTGGTGTACAATAAAATAGTTAAAATAGGATGAGTACCTGTTTGTCTGCCATGCTAGGGATGAGGTATGTGCGGACATAATGCGTATTATTTTGGGAGGAACCACACAGCATGAAAAAAACAAGATTTCTTTCACTTTTACTTGCAGTGCTTATGACAGCATCTACGCTTCTCTTTACCGGTTGTTCCGAGGGTGAAGAGGAAAAGAAGGAAAGTGCCAACACAAGTACAAGAGAAATTATAGCCCTCAACATGTATATCCTTACCGAGGACTCCACAACAGAAGAAGCCGCTGACAGAGTTCAGATGGCACTCAACGAAATTCTTCTGCCCAACTACAAGACAATGCTTAAAATCAATTACCTCACAGAGGAGAATTACTGGGATGCCATTGACAAGGCATTCGAGGAAACAGACCCCGAGGTTAACGATTCCACAACAAGCGCAAAGGTTGTAGGCACAGAAAAGATGGATTTTGCGGAAACAATCGAATACATCTTCCAGGACACAACAACCGACATCGAGCTTGACATTCCCCAGATTGACATTCTTGTTGCCAACGACTACGAAAAGTACACAGAACTTGCAAACGACGGCAAGCTCCGCGGTCTCAGACAGTATCTCGACTATGACAGCAAGATTCTTAAGACAAGCATTCATCCTACATTCATGTCTGCTGCACAGGTTGGTACCGAAATCTACGGTATCCCCACAAACATTGGTGTTGATGCAGGCGAATATACATACCTTGTATTCAACGAGGATCTTCTCAAAAAGTACGGCTATCAGATAAAGGACCTCACAAACTATTCCGCAACTCCCTTTGCAAACTACATGGCTGCCATCAAGGCAGGCGAGCCCGGCATCTGGCCCGTATCCGGCCCTATCGGACTTTCCGGTGCGGAATTCTATGACGATGCATTCATCGTTGTTCCTGCAGGTCTTCAGTACATTGCCAACGACTGCAAGCCTACCTTCATGTACAACCTTTACAACACAAATCAGGCGGCAGTTGAAAACTATGCAAAGCTCGGTTACTATCCTGCACCCGGCACAGCCGGAGCAAATGCAAAGTATGCAGTAAAGCTTGAAACATCCAAGGAGCTTCTCACAGCAGACGAGGACAAGAGATGGACAGAGGCAGACGGCACAACATATGTAAGATATCTCTTTGACATACCCAGAGTTTCCGTTGAAGAAGCATTCTCCAGCGTAATGTGCGTAAGTGCAACAAGCCCCGTTCCCGAAAGAGCAATGGAAATTATCACACTCTTCCAGACAAACGAAGAGCTTGCAAACCTCCTCCAGTACGGTATTGAAGGTGTCAACTACCAGATTGACGAGCGTGACGACAGTCTCATTATGATGGACGACACATACGCAATGGACAATCTTGTAACAGGCAACACATTCATCAAGTATCCTGTTGACAACGATAAGGATTACCTCAAGAAGTGCATTGCTTCCAACCTTGGAACTGCACCCAGCGCATTCCTCGGCTTCAACCTCGACCTTAGCGGCGTTGAAAAGAGCCAGTATGAAACAGTAAAGAACATTCTCAACTCCGGCAAGAAGGCTGTTGAAAACGGTGCTTCCTACGACGCAGTGAGAAAGATTATCAACCGTGAGCTTATTCTTCTCGGTTACGAATATGTTTCCACAACAGACCTTGCAGGTATCTACGGTAAGGTTCAGCTTGCACAGAGACAGCTTGCATCTCCCATCGCTCAGAACTTCAGACTCAGCGAAGAAATCATGAACTACAATGCACACTGCGGCATGGTTCTTGAAGAAGCAGTTATCGAAGAACCCGAAGAGGAAACTGCTGAGGGCGAAGAAGCTGCCGAAGGTACAGAAGGCGAAGCAGCTGAAGGTGCTGAAGAAGCAGTTGAAGGTGAAGAGGCTGCTGAATAAGCAGGTTTGAAGAAATTAAGTGAATTACATGACGCCCCGAGGCCGAAAGGTTTCGGGGTTGTTTTTTTGTGCTCAAAAATTGAAATGTTAAGGAGCTGTTTCGGCACTGCGGACGGCGGGGGGAGTTTCGCTGTTGCGACAGCGACCTTCTTTCGGCCCGCCCCGAAAGAAGGCAAAGACGCTCCACTCAAAAAGAGGGGATGGCTCGACACCAATCCCTGCAAAAAAGGAAATGTCAGTGAGTCTGCGCTGACTTCCCCTCTTTCGCCGTGGCGGCTTATCTCCCCACACTTGGTGTTGGTGCGACAATGAGGGGGCAACATTCCAATTACATCATCGGCATTTGGGCGACAAAGACGGTTTGTGTAAAATAAACCTAGCCCGCCATAACCGCCTTTGGCGGACGATAGAGTGGTTTTCGGGATAGTAGTTTTTGTAACGCAAAAGCGAGATTTTGGGTGGAGGGGCTCCGCGCCCGGCAAAAATCTGAGCGAAGCGGTAATTTTTGCAGAGCGGTCGGTTTTGGTTCATTTTCCCGAGTGAAAATGAACAGAAATGGTTCGTTGAAGCGACACCGAAGGCTTGTTCTTCACGAGCATTCCCCGTGCGTTGCCAGCGGGTGCTACCCGCCGTGCGTTGTCAGTGGGGCTCCCCGCAAAATCATGGAACTTTTTCCTGCTTTCTGCGTCAAACATATGTTGAATAAAATAACGAAAATGTCTAAAATGAAAACAATTGAGACATTGGAAGAAATTTGCCGAAAAGCACTTGTCAAAGGCATATTTTTAGTGTATCATATTAATTGAATAAGGGGAGGTATACCCCGTAAAACCTGAAAGGAAGAGAAAACATGAAAAAGTTCGGAAAACTCGGCGCCATTGCTTTATTTTCCCTCTGCATCTGCATGATCTGCTGCTTTGCGGTAAATGCGGCTGAGCTCACTGACATAGGCGGTCACTGGGCAAAGGAATATATTGAATACGGCGTTGAAAAAGGCTACATCAGCGGTTACGCAGACGGCACATTCCTGCCTGACAAGACTGTAACAAGAGCTGAATTCTCAAAAATGATCAACAGCGCAGTAAAGCTTACTGCCGTTGGTACTGCAAAGGCCGACTTCAAGGACGTTAATAATAACGACTGGTACTTCAACGAAGTCAAGAAGGCTGAAAATGCAGGCTATATAGCAGGCTACGAAGACGGTACATTCCGTCCCTCCAATTCCGTTACACGTCAGGAAGCGGCGGTTATTCTTTCAAGAATCGTTCTTCCCGTGACACAAAGAGCCGACATCAATTCCTTCGGCGACGGCGACAAGATTGACACCTGGGCAACAGACGCAGTTACAATGATTGCGGCTAAGGGCTACATCAAGGGTGACGAAAACAAGAACTTCAACCCCAAGGGTGCTCTTACACGTTCTCAGGCTGCAAAGCTTATCTGCGAATTCGTCAAGAACGAAAACATCGTAAACAGAAACCAGAACGTTACGGAAGGCGGCAAGGAAATCATCTATTCCGAAGCCCTCTTTACAGACGATATCGTTATCGACATCGAGGGTGCTGAAGAACTTACGGTAACATTCAAGGACTGCCGTGTTCTCGGTAATGTTTACATCAAGAACGAGCTTGCAGATGTTGCACTTGAAAACACAAAAATCAAGAACCTTTACCTTGATGCAAACGACATTTTTGTAAAGGCTGACAAGTCAAGCGAAGTAAAGAATGCAAACGTAAACCACGGTGTAACACTTTCGGGCAGCTCATTCAAGAACGTTGTTCTTTCGGGCGACGATCTTTCAAGCGGTCTTGTAAAGCTTAACGGTACTTTTGATAAGGTTGAGGTATCGGGCGACGCTATTGTTACAGCCGATGTTGTAAAGAGCCTTGCTGTTACAGACAAGGTGAGCCTTACAATTCAGTCGGGTACAATCGAAAAGCTTGAAGCGGCTTCCTCTGCAAAGGGCGCAACAATTACTCTTTCCAAGAAGACTGTTGTTGAAAAGGCTGACAACAAGGCTGCAGTTACATACACAGGCAGCGGTACAATCGAAGTTGCAAACAACGAAGTAACAGGCGTGGTATATGACGGCGTTAATGTTGTCAAGACAGAGGGCAAGAAGGGCGACGGCGACAGCGTTGGCTCAAAGACAGACGACGGCTTCTTCTCCAAGGTTGAAGTAACTCCCGCAAAGGGCAAGACAAATGTTGCAATTTCCGCAAACACCGTATTTACATTCATCGAAGAAGTGTTTGACGAAGACGGCGAAAAGATTGATGCCGAATACATCGAGGACAACTTTGAACTCAGACGCGGTTCTGCCACAGGTACAAAGACAGGCTTCTCTGCAAAGATTACTTCCAACAAGAAGATTACAATTGACCCTGCTGCAAACCTTAAGAACGGTACAAAGTATTATGTTGTTATTCCCGAAGGCGTTCTTACATATGAAGACGGAACAGAAAACGGCGAGTATATGACATACTTCACAACAGTTGCGGCTGACGGCAATGAGGATACCTCCGGTTCAGACGATGATGACGATGACAATGATGTGGAAATTACATACACTCCTGCCAACGGCAAGTCTGCAAACGTAAACACAGACATCGAAATCGAATTCTCCGAAAAGGTTTATAAGTCCTCCTCCAAGAAGGTACTTGATGCGGCTTACTGTGAAGGCACAGCTTTCTCCATCAGAAAGGGCACAAAGTCCGGTGACGAGGTTGATTTCACGGCTACGGTTGCTTCCACATACAAGAAGGTTACACTTACTCCCGATGAAATGCTCGAACCCGATACAAAGTACTACATCATCGTAAACAAGAAGCTTTACGATGCAAGCGGTTCGCTTATTCCTTCCGACTACAGCTATTTTGAAACAGAGGGCGGTCTTGCGGTTACAATTTCTCCCGAAGACGGTGCTACAAATATTTCCGCAACTCCCGAAATCGTTATCGAATTCTCCGAAACTGTTCTCAACTACGACGGCAAGGCTCTTACAGCCGCAGACGTTGAAGATGTTGTTGAAATCAGATTGGGCACAAAGTCAGGCGAAGCTGTAAGCTTTACTGCCGAAGTTATGACAGGCTCAAAGAAGGTTGTTATTACTCCCGATGAGCTTACAGTAGGCAAGAAGTACTGCATCATCCTTCCCGAAGAGGCATTTACAGGCAAGGAAAGCGAAGAGGTAAACGAAGAGGTTATTTCCTACTTCACTGTTGCTTCCGCCACAGCTCCCATGATTACTCCCGCCGACGGCAAGAGAAATGTGGGCGTTGATACTCAGATTGAAATCAAGTTTGCAGATAAGCTCTATGCTTACAAGGAAGTAAAGGGTTCTATTGCAAAGAAGGATGAGCTTACAAGCGACAACATCGCAGAATACTTTGAAGAGGTTGACGCAATCAAGCTCAGAAGAAAGTCCTCCACAGGTACAGAAGTCAAGTGCGATGTTGATATCTCCTCTGACGGTACAACTGTCATTCTTACTCCCAGGACTGAACTTGGAGTAAACCTGGAATTCTATGTAGTTGTTAAGACTGCATTCTATGTAGGTACAAAGAGCACAAACAAGACAGCTACAACAAGCTTCTCCACAAACGAAGCACTCACCCCCACATTCTCCGTTGAAGACGGCGATAAGGGTATTGAGGTTGATACTGCATTCAAGATTTCCTTCGACGAAAACATCTTCAACAGCGAAGGCGACGAGCTTACAAAGAACGACGTTGTAAACGATGTTGTAAGACTTTACAAGAAGAACGGCGGTGAAGATGTTGACTTCGGTGCAAAGGTTGCAGGCAGAGTTATCACAATCACTCCCGATGAAGACCTTGAAGGCGGTACGGAATATGTGCTTGCGGTAAACTCCGGCTCTGTTACAAACAACAGCGGTGTTACAAATCAGGCGTACAGTGTAAGCTTCAAGACAGAAAGCAAGGTTATCAAGACAGTTACATGTACTCCTCACGGTACAAAGGCGACAAATGAAAGTATTTATGTAAATCCTGTCATTGAATTTGCTAGCCCCATCTATAAGTCCACAGGCGGCGATGTTACTTCCAAGTACGCAGGCAACTACATTCTCCTCAGAGAAAAGAGCTCTACAGGCAAAGAAGTCAGCTGCACAGTTGAAGTGAGCGACGATTTCAAGACATTCACTATCATTCCTGATGAACCCCTTGAAAACGGCAAGAAGTACTATGTGACAGTTACTTCCGGCAGATTTGCATATGAAGATGAATCTTCGGTTGGTTCAAAGTCCTTCTACTTCACAACAACAAGCGAAGCCGAAGAAGAACCCCTTGAATGTCCCATCTGCGGCGGCGAACACGAAGAGGCTGACTGCCCCGAAAACGAACCCGATGTTCCCGTAGTTGAATGTCCCTTCTGCTTCGAGCCTCACACCGAGGATGAGCACGTTTGCTCCAAGTGCGGTGACACAGGTCACGAAATCGCAAGATGGTGCGAAACATGCCAAATCCACACTCATGAAACAAGTGACGAACACTGCGAAGAGTGCGGTCTCTACATCGAAGATTGCGAAGGTCATGAAACCGAAACACCTGAAACTCCCGAAACACCCGAAACACCTGAGGTGCCTGAAACTCCCGAAGGCGGAAATGAATAATTTGTTATAAACAATTAGCCCCGATGCCATTGGCATCGGGGCTTTTCTGTGTACGGCGAAACCGTAGTGTCCGGGGATCTGCAATGTGTTATTTTAAAATTTCATGTTTGCGTCGGTCGGTGTTTGACCGACGTAAACGGTTATTTAAGCGGCACCGAAGATTTGCATGTTGCTGACTCTGCCCGTGCGTTGCCGGCGGAGGCGCTCCGCCTACAGCAGAATACAAATCAACCCTCCTGCACCGTCGTTTATAATCTTCTGCAGGGTGTCGCACATTTTTGCTCTGGCTTCCTTGGGCATGTGATTCAGTTTTGCACCTATGCTCTCGCTCATAAGGTCGTTGAGGGACTTGCCGAAAAGGTTGGATTCCCAGATTTTTGACGGGTCCTCCTCGAATTCGTGAAGCAGATATTTCACAATGTCCTCCGACTGCTTTTCCGAGCCGACAATGGGACTTACTTCCGCATTTATATCCGCACGCATGAGATGAATCGAGGGTGCCGAGGCACGCAGCTTTACACCGTATGAGCCTGCGTGCTTGACGATTTCAGGCTCCTCGAGTGTCATGTCTTCAATGCAGGGAGTGACAATGCCGTAGCCTGTTTCCTCTACCTCTTTGAGTGCCTTTTCAAACTTTTCGTAACGCCTGCGGGACGCCGAAAGGGTGGTTATGATGTCGATGAGGTCCTCGTCCGAGGCGATTTCAAGCCCTGACTGGTCGCCGAGAATTCTGTAGAACAGCTCCCTCGGTACGCTGACGTCGAGCTTTGCCGAACCGTCGGAAAGGTTTACCGAGTCAAAGTGAAGACCTGTGTCGAATTCGTCGTCGTAAACCTCCGAAAAGCATTCCTTCACCTCCGAAAGGCGTGAGATTGTGCCTGCCTTTTCGCTTATTCCCGTGAGAATACGTAAGCGAAGGGGGTGGTCGTCAGACAGCGAGCCTACCCATGAGGGCGTGGTGAAGCGAAGCTCGGTGACGGGAAATTCATATAGTATGGCTTCGAGGATTTTTATGATGTCATCCTCGGTCATTCTGAGGCAGTCGGCTATCGTGACGGGGACGGAATGCTTTTGTTCAATCTGCCTTGCCGTCTCTTTTGCCAGCTCCGAGTCGGGCGAGGATGTATTAAGGAGGATTGTGAAGGGTTTTCCTGCCTTTTTCATCTCGGCTATGACCCTGTCCTCTGCCTGCTCGTAGGAGGCTCTGTCAAGCTCTGAAAAGGAACCGTCGGCGGTTATGACTATACCCACGGTGGAGTGTTCGCGTATCACCTTGTCTGTCCCAAGCTCTGCCGCTTCTTCAAAGGGCATGGGCGAGTCTGACCATGGGGTCATGACCATTCTCGGCTTTTCGTCCTCATAAAGACCGAGGGCGCCGGGGACTATGTAGCCGACGCAGTCAATCATTTTAACATTGAAGGATGCACCCGAGGGGAGCGATATTCTTGCGGCGTCGTTGGGGACAAATTTCGGCTCTGTTGTCATGACGGTTTTGCCTGCCGCCGACTGGGGAAGCTCGTCGAGCGTTCTTGCCTTTGCAAACTCATTCTGCATGTTCGGAAGAACCAGCATGTCGAGAAAATTCTTGATAAATGTGGATTTGCCTGTCCTTACCGGTCCTGCAACACCGATGTAGATTTCGCCGCCCGTGCGGTTGGAAATGTCATTGTATATGGATGTGTCTGTCATGGTTTTCCTCCGTTTTGACAAAGATATTTTTTCTTTGTATATGCATATGAAAAAAAGGGGAAAAATAGACGTAAAAATTGCAAAAAAATGCCTTAAAATTTGGAGAAACTATTTACATTCCTCTTGAAATGTGGTATAATAATCACGGCGAGGTTTGCATTGCAAACGGCACGGCGTTGCCGTGGTGTGCTGACGCACCGCCGTGATTGACGGCCTCGCAAAAATGTCCTTGCGAGCAAATGTTTTTGCTTCGTGGTGGAATGGGCGAGGTTTGCATTGCAAACGGCACGGCGTTGCCGTGATGTGCTGACGCACCGCCGTGATTGACGGCCTCGCAAAAATGTCCTTGCGAGCAAACATTTTTGCTTCGTGGTGGAATCAGCGAGGTTTGCTTGCAAGCAAATGTTTTTGCTTCGTGTGGAATGACGTATACTTTGCTCTTTTTTCGGGAGGATTTACGATGGACGGTAAAATCAACATAAGAGGCGTATATTTTGACAACGTGAATATGAATGAGGCAATGGAAAAGGTCAAGGAAATGGTAAACACCGACGGTCTTTCCTATATGTTTACGCCCAATTCCGAAATAGTGCAGAACTGCATCGAAAACCCGGAGCTTTACGAGGTTATAAACTCGGCGTCCCTAGTTATCCCCGACGGTATAGGCGTGGTTTACGCATCAAAGGTGCTTGGAACGCCCCTTAAAGAAAAGGTACCCGGCTGTGAGGTTGCCGAAAAGCTCATGGAGTATGCGGCAAAGACGGGCGACGGAGTTTTCTTCTTCGGCGGCGGCAAAAAGACCGATGAGCAGGAAGCGGTATCAACCCTTGCGGCAAGTAAAATGTGTGAAAAGTACCCCGGTCTTAACATTGTCGGAACAAGAGACGGATATTTCACCGAGGCTGACGTTCCCTCTATTATAGAAGAAATCAACGCATCGGGGGCAAAGATTCTGTTTGTATGTCTCGGCGCACCCAAGCAGGAAAAATGGATTTACGACAACAGAGACGCCCTGAAGGTCAACTTTGCGGCAGGTCTCGGCGGAACGCTGGATGTGTTTGCGGGAATTGCAAAGCGAGCACCCGAGTTTTTCCTTAAAACAAACCTTGAATGGCTCTACAGGCTTCTCTGCATGCCCTCAAGAATCGGCAGAATGATGAAGCTGCCAAAGTTCCTTTTCGGAACAATGATAAAGAAAACAAGGGTTTTGATGATAAATGATATTAAAGACTCTTAAAACGCAGAATTTCAGAAATTTAGTTGAAAATCCCCCCGAGTTTCACGAGGGAATAAACGTGCTTTTCGGTGACAACGCCGCAGGCAAGACCAACACCCTCGAGGCGATATATCTCTTTGCCACAGGCAAGAGCTTCAGAACGAGAAACGAAAAGGACTTTATACGTCACGGCGAGGATTTTGCAAGGGTTGAAATAGGATATGAAAATTCCCTTCTTTGCCGTCAGATGTCTGTGACCTACATGGCAAACGGAAAAACGGCGCTAAAGGGAATGCAGATAGAAGGCACAGGGGTGGACAGGGTATCGGAGTTCTTAGGCAACTTCAGAGCCGTGCTTTTTACCCCCGACCACTTAGAGCTTGTAAAGGGCGCACCCGAGGAGAGACGAAGGCTCATTGACATGGCACTCTGCCAGATACAGCCGAGGTTTGTAAAGAGTCTCAACGAGTACGCAAAGGTGCTGGCTCAGAGAAACAACTATCTCAAAAGCATAAAGTTTTCGGGAAAAGCGGCAGACCTTGACTACATTGACGTTCTCAACGCCCTTCTTTCAAAGGCGGGTGCCGTTGTGACACGTCAGAGAGGGCTTTACTCCGAAAAGCTGTCCTCGCTTTCGGGCGAGATGTACACACGTCTCACGGGAGGCTCGGAGAGCCTGTATGCAAAGTATATTTCAAGGGCGGCATCAGACCTTTCGGATGAAGATGAGATTGCAAAGTCCCTTTACAATATGTACAAGCGTGATACATCCCACGACATAGAGCTTGGCAAAACAAGCCACGGCCCCCACCACGACGAGCTTATGATTTACGTCGCAAAGAAGGGCGAGGGCGAAAAGTTTATTGAGGATGCAAAGGACATTCCCGAGGAAAGTCTTTCGGAATACGCCGCAAGGAGCTTCGGAAGTCAGGGACAGCAGAGAAGCGCAGTCCTTGCCATAAAGCTTTCTGAGGGCGAAATAGTGAAGGAGAAATGCGGTGAATACCCTGTGTTTCTTCTCGACGACCTCTTCAGCGAGCTTGACGACAAAAGAAGGCAGAAGCTTTCGGAAATGTTCCTCGACAAGCAGTGCATTATCACCTGCTGCGACAGGGCGGCGCTTCCTAAAGGGGCGGATATGTTTGTTATAAATGTAAATGACGGCAAGTACTTTTAGGAATTTAGAATTTAGAATTTGCAAGGAGTTTGACCGCTTGCATTTATGGCGGTCAAACGAGGTTATTTAAGCGACACCGAGGAAATGTTTGTTGCGAACATATACCGTGCGTCGCCAGCGGGGGCTCCCCGCAGGAGTGTTTATGAAAACAAACCCATACATCAACGTCGGGGGCGTGCAGATTCTTCCAAAGGAAGAAATCCTAGGCATATTCGACCTTGACACAGCAAGTACAAAAACAGATACAAAGCGTTTTCTTTCCAAGTGCGAGAGCGAAGGGCATCTTATTATGGTGGGTAACGACATCCCAAAGTCCTTTGTCCTCACCGCCAAGGGAAGACGCGAACATGTATACATGACTCAGCTTTCGGTGTCCTCCATTGAAGGACGCTGGAAACGCAAGAACGCACACTTGTAGGGAAAGCCCTACGGCAAATTCACGGTATATTTTTGCGAAAACATAAGCGTTTAGTGTCGCTTAACGAACACCGTTTAACCGCCATAAATGCAAGCGGTTAAACTAAATACTGAAAAAATTTTTCTTTAGATAATCCAAAAAGGAGAAACAAGCATGAGCGAATTGAAGAACACAAATCCCGAAGAAGTAAAGAGCGAGTTTACGGACGGCGTCAGCGCACACGACACGGCTGTTGATGAAAACAAGCAGTACGGCGACGAGCAGATTCAGGTACTCGAGGGACTTGAGGCGGTAAGAAAGAGACCGGGTATGTACATCGGCTCTACATCCGTGCGCGGTCTTCACCACCTGATTTACGAAATCGTTGACAACTCCATCGACGAAGCCCTTGCGGGAATATGCGACAAAATCACCGTAACACTTCACAAGGATGATTCGGTATCGGTTCAGGATAACGGTAGAGGTATCCCCTCGGGTATTCATCCCAAGATGGGTATTTCCACCATTGCGGTTGTATTTACCGTTCTTCATGCCGGCGGTAAGTTCGGCGGTGACGGCTACAAAATCTCGGGCGGTCTTCACGGCGTTGGTGCGTCGGTAGTTAATGCCCTTTCCGAATGGACAGAGATTGAAAACTGCCACGGCGGTAAGAAGTACACGGGAAGATTTGAAAGAGGTCACATTGTTACTCCCATCACCGAGGCAGGAGACACAGATAAGCACGGTCTTTATGTAAGATTCAAGCCCGACCCTGAAATTTTTGACGAGCTTGTTTTCGACTACGATACAGTTCTCACACGTCTTCGTGAGCAGGCGTTCCTTAATGCAGGTCTTACAATTGAACTCATTGACGAACGTGACATTGAGGATGACGACGCCCTTGAAATCACAGGCGAAGAGGGCAATATGTCCGACGAGGCTGTTATCGACGAAGAAGACATGGAAGAAAACGTACTCTCGCTCGAAAAGGGCATGGGTAACGTGAAGGAAGTTCACAAGAGACACGCAGAGCTCTGCTTTGAGGGCGGTATACGCAGCTTTGTTGAATTTCTTAATAATAAGAAGCACGCAAAGATGCTTCATGATGATGTAATCTACGTTGCAGGCAGAAAGGGTGACATAACCGTTGAGGTTGCCCTTCAGTACAACGACACATACAACGAGACACTTGTTACTTTTGCCAACAACATCAACACAATCGAAGGCGGTACTCACGAAGAAGGCTTTAAGAATGCACTCAAGAAGATTCTCAATGAGTACGGAAGAAAATACGGCTACCTCAAGGCTGACGACAAGAACCTTTCGGGCGACGACGTAAGAGAAGGTATCTGTGCAATTGTTTCGGTTAAACTTCCCGAAGCTCAGTTTGAAGGTCAGACAAAGAGTAAGCTGGGTAACGCTGACATAAAGCCCCTTGTTGAAGCTCTCATGCAGGAAAAGATTGGCGAATACCTCGAAGAAAATCCCACTGTCGGTAAGACTGTCCTTGAAAAGGCACTTCAGGCAAGCCGAGCTAGAGAAGCCGCAAGAAAGGCAAGAGAACTTACAAGAAGAAAGACGGCGCTTGAAGGCACATCCCTTCCCGGTAAGCTTGCCGACTGTCAGACAAAGGATGTACACGAATCTGAACTCTTCCTTGTAGAAGGTGACTCTGCCGGCGGTACTGCAAAGGACGGCAGAGACTCAAGATATCAGGCAATCCTCGCAATGAGAGGTAAGATATTAAACGTTGAAAAGGCAAGACTTGACAGAGTATTCTCCTCCGAGCAGATTAAGCCCATTATCATTGCCATCGGCTGCGGTGTAGGCGACGAATTTGACATGGAAAAGCTCCGTTACGGCAAAATCATCATCATGGCCGATGCGGACGTTGACGGTGCTCACATCAAGACGCTTCTGTTGACACTCTTCTTCCGTCACATGAAGCCTCTTATCGAACAGGGTCACATCTTCAGTGCCATGCCTCCGCTTTATAAGGTATGGAAGGGCAAGCAGACAAGATATGCCTTCTCGGATGAAGAAAGGGATATGTACATTGAAGAGCTTGGCGGCACAGGCGTTGATACCCAGAGATACAAGGGTCTTGGTGAAATGAACGCCGAACAGCTCTGGGAAACAACCATGAATCCCGAAACAAGAACCATTATCAGAATTGATATGGATGACGCACTAAAGGCTGACGAAACCTTCTCGCTTCTCATGGGTGAAAAGGTTGAACCCAGACGTGATTTCATCCAGAAAAACGCAAAGTATGTGACAAATCTTGATGTATAAAACCGTTCAAGGAAAATTCACAAAAAACTTTGCATAAATGTTGACAAACGGAAAAAGTTAGTATATAATATCATTTGTGACTGCAAATGGGCGGTCAGATCGGAGGCGTGATGAAGAGTCACGGCGAAACAAGAAAAAACACGGTGGTTGATGTAACCAAAATTTACAACGGCATCGTGGGTGAAATAAATCTCAGCTTCAGTCTTGAAATTGAAGAAGGCTCGACAGACGACTATGTGTTTGAAAAAGCACCGCAAGTCAAAGCGAAAAT
Source organism: Clostridia bacterium (assembly GCA_017620655.1). Taxonomy (GTDB): domain Bacteria; phylum Bacillota; class Clostridia; order Oscillospirales; family CAG-382; genus UMGS1387. Next base: position 15,942 of record JAGAUT010000004.1, read on the forward strand.
CTTCGAAAAGGCAAGAGGACGGGACGAAAACGAAAGCTACGTTGCTTTATCTGTTGAAGTGACGGGCGACTACACCTGCCAGTGTGCAAGGTGTGCAAAAGAAGTGTCAGAACATCTTTGCGTAAGCGCCGAATACGGTGTTACAAGAAATCTCAACGATGACAGCGACGAATACGTCGAAGCACCGGAGGGACTGCTGGATGTGGAAGAGCTTGCAAGAACGCTTTTCTACCTCGAACTTCCGCAGAGAGTTTTGTGCAAGGACGACTGTCAAGGACTCTGTCCCGTGTGCGGCGTCGATCTTAACCTCTCCACATGCTCCTGTAAGCAGGTTAAGAAGGGCAAAGGACTCGAGGGACTTAAAAAACTACTTGACAATTACGAAGAATAGTAGTAAAATAGTCTTTGCGATAAATTAAGTTTATTAAAAAACATATCAAAATACAGGAGGTGCCCTAAAATGGCAGTACCAAAGAGAAAGGTCTCCAAGGCGAGACGTGACAAGAGACGCAGCAATGTTTGGAAGCTCGGTCTTCCTGGCATGACAAAGTGCCCCAAGTGTGGAACATTCATCCTTTCACACAGAGTTTGCAAGAACTGCGGAACATATGCCGGCAAGGAATACATTTCCACAGAAGCAAAGGAAGCATAAGTTAGTTTGTGCTTTGCTGACAATCTAAAGCGTAACAAGGGAAGGTTTGCCGAAATAAGCAAGTCTTCCTTTTAGCTATTTTCGGAGAAAATAGCTAAAAGAGTGCGGAATTAGGAATGCGGAGTGCGGAATGATGGATGAAAACCTTGCGGTTTTCTTCGCTTAGTTATATAATGGAAATTTAGAAAAACAATGTGGTTGTGGCAGTCGGTTTGGCTATGGAATAAAATGAAGATTTTGCGACAGCAAAATTGTCGTACATTCCGCATTCCGCACTTCGCATTCCGCATTAAGATACGAGGAATCTTCTGAAATGGTAAAAATATCGGGAATTGAAAGGAAATCCCTTGCCGAAAAGGCTGGAATTCTTTCGGGAGACGAGCTTGTCTCCATAAACGACAATGAAATATGCGACGTTCTCGATTACAGATTTTACCTGACCGAGAAGAAACTGCGGCTGCTTATTCACAGAGACGGCAAGGAGCTTTTCTTTGACATAAAGAAGCCCCAGTACGACGACATAGGTCTCGAATTTGAGACTTATCTCATGGACGAAAAGCACACCTGCACAAACAAGTGCGTGTTCTGCTTCATCGACCAGAACCCCGAGGGTATGCGAAAGATGTGCTACTTCAAGGACGACGATTCGAGAATGTCCTTCTTCTACGGCAACTACGTTACCCTTACAAATATGAAAGAGGCGGAAGTTGACAGGCTCATAAAAATGAGAATTTCGCCCATCAACATTTCGGTGCATACAACAAACCCCGACCTCAGGTGCAAGATGCTGAACAACCGTTTTGCAGGGGATGTACTGCGTTACATGGACAAGTTCCGCGAGGGCGGCATTGCCATGAACTGTCAGATAGTTCTGTGTAAAGGCTTAAATGACGGAAAAGAGCTTGAAAGAACACTTGACGATTTGGCACAGCTTTTCCCCAGTGTTGAAAGCATTGCCGTAGTACCGTCGGGACTTACAAAGTACCGTGAGGGACTTTATCCCTTGGAGGACTTTTCAAAGGAGGATGCAAGAGAGGTTATTCATCTTGTTAACTCCAAAAGACGCGAGTTTGAAGAAAAGACGGGCCACACCATTGTGCAATGCTCTGACGAGTGGTACATAAAGGCAGGGCTTGAGCTTCCGGACGAGGACTATTACGACGGCTATCCTCAGCTCGACAACGGCGTGGGGCTTATAAAAAGCATGGAAAATGAGATTCTCATGCGAATCGGGGAGCTTAAGGAAGAAGGCTTTAAATTAGAAAAGCCGAGATGCCTTTCATCCGTGACAGGCGAGGCGGCATACCCTTTTATTTCAGCCATGGCAAAGAAGCTGATGGAGGAATTTGAGGGACTTACCTTCAACGTATACGAATGTAAAAACGACTTTTTCGGCCATACGGTAAATGTCGCGGGACTTCTTGTGGGAGAGGACCTGTACAACCGTCTGAAAGATGAGGATCTTGGCGAAGAACTGCTCATTCCCCATGTAATGCTTCGTCATGAGGGCGACCTTTTCCTTGACAACACTGATGTTGACGAGCTTGCCGAAAGGCTGAATATAAGCATATATCCCATTCCTGCATCCGACGGATTCTGTTTTGTGGACAGCGTTCTTGGCATTTGAATGCATGAAAATGCGGAATGCGGAATGCGGAGTGCGGAATGATGGATGAAAACCTTGCGGTTTTCGTCGATTTAATTCTAAATTTAATACAAAGAGACAAATATCTAATAACAAATGTGGTTGTGGCAGTTAGTTTAGTTATGGAATGAAATGAAGGTTTTGCGTAAGCAAAATTCACATTCACTCCGCATTCCGCACTCCGCACTCCGCATTCTTAAAACCCGGAGGTTTTAATATGTCAAAACCCATAGTTGCCATTGTTGGCAGACCAAATGTAGGTAAAAGTACATTTTTCAATAAAATAGTCGGCAAGCGCATTGCCATTGTCGAGGACATTCCCGGTGTTACACGAGACAGGCTCTACTTCGAGGTCGAATGGTGCGGCAGAAAGATGATGTTCATTGACACGGGCGGTATCGAGCCTGACACAAACGACATGATTATGACGCACATCAAAACTCAGGCTGAGATTGCCATTGAGTCTGCCGATGCCATTGTTTTCATGACGGACATTCACGCAGGCGTCACTGCAGATGACAGAGAAATTGCGGCAATGCTCAGAAAGTGCCAGAAGCCTGTTGTTCTCTGCGTAAACAAGGTGGACTCTGTGGGTGCACTTCCCATGGAATTCTACGAATTCTATGAACTTGGACTCGGCGATCCCTTTGCCGTATCCTCGGTACACGGCAGCGGTACAGGCGATATCTTAGAGAAGTTATGCGAGTATCTTCCCGAGGAAATCGAGGAAGACGATGACGAGGATAAAATCAAGGTTGCGGTTATAGGACGACCCAATGCAGGTAAATCCAGCCTTGTCAACCACATCCTCGGCAAGGAGAGAATGATTGTCTCCAACGTTGCAGGCACAACCCGTGACGCCATTGACTCGGATGTTGAAAACGAGCATGGAAAGTACGTCTTTATTGATACGGCAGGTATCAGAAAGACAGGAAAAATTTCTGACAGCATAGAAAAATACAGTATCCTCCGTGCCGAAATGGCGGTGGACAGAGCCGACGTATGTCTTATTGTTGTGGATGCAACAGAGGGCGTTACGGCACAGGACGAAAGGGTAGCAGGTATTGCCCACGAAAGTGGCAAGGCGTGCATTATCATCATAAACAAGTGGGACCTTGTTGAAAAGGAAACGGGAACCTTAGAAAATTACCGCAAGGAAGTTTACGAAAAGCTGTCATATATGACATACGCTCCCGTACTCTTTATCTCGGCAAAGACAGGTCAGAGGGTTGACAAGATTTACGAGCTTATCAACTATGTTCACGACCAGAGCTGCATGAGAATTTCTACCGGTATGCTCAATGACGTTCTCAACGAAGCTACAAACCGTGTGCCTCCGCCAACAGACAAGGGCAGACGCTTAAAGATTTACTATATGACACAGACAGGCATCAAGGCGCCTACATTTGTTATGTTCGTAAACGATGCGGAGCTTTTCCACTTCTCCTATCAGAGATACATCGAAAACAAGCTTCGCGAGGTCTTCGGCTTTGAAGGCACGCCCATAAAGCTGGTTATCCGCCAGAAGGGCGAAGACGAGCTCGAAAACCCGCGGTGAGCCACCGCTGGCAGTTTCGCGGGCTATGTTTGATTTAAAACATGCCTTTGGTGTCACGTAAACAACCTTTTGCGGCTATCAGACAACGACAGCCGCAAAATCAAGACACCGACAAAATGCAATCCAATAAATCGTGGCGGATAGCACGGTTATCCATTCCCGACCACCAAACACCGGCGGTCGGGAATTGCGTTTTTTATAATAAAAATTTGAGGAGTAGAACGAAATATGAACTTTACTGACAACCAAAAAAATGCAATAAATGTCCGTGACTGCTCCCTCATAATCTCGGCAGGTGCGGGAAGCGGCAAGACGGCTGTGCTTACCGAAAGAATACTTGAACGCATCTGCGATGAAAACGACGACTGCAACATAAACGATTTTCTCATTGTTACATTTTCGCGTATGGCGGCAAGGGAGCTTAACGACAGAATAAGAAAAAAGCTGTCCGAAAGGGCAGGTCTCTACCCGGGCAACAAAAAGATTATACGCAACCTTGCACTTATGCCTCTTGCGAAAATCATGACCATCAACGCCTTTTGCTACGAGCTTGTGAGAGAAAACTTCCAGAAGCTCGGCATTTCCGCCTCTGTGAGAATTGCGGACGAAGCCGAAACAACGGTTATACGCGAAAAGCTTATGAATGAAATCGTCGACGAATACTTTGAAAAGCACGGCGACGACAAGGCGTTTATTGCGGCATATGAGATTTTCTCATCGTCAAAGGACGACGGCGGATTTATAACGACCCTTTTAAATCTTGCCGAATCCCTTTCCAACATTGCGGACAGGGACGGATTCTGCTCTTTTGCAAAAAAATCCTATGAGGAAATTGCAGACGGCGGTGAATTCTTCGATACATCCTACGGCAAAAAGGTAAAGTCCTACATACAGAAAAGTGCCGACAGAACCATGAAAAATCTCGAAAAGCTTATGAACGCCTGCTCGGGATACGACGTACTTCTTGACAAATACTACCCCGTAATCGAGCATGAATTTGAGTTTGCAAGAAGTGTATATCATGCCTGCGACAGGGGCTACGGCGAGCTTTATAGTGTTGTGTCATGTCACACCCCAATGAATTTCAAGGGAAGAAACATTCCCTCATCCTTTGAGAATAAGGCACTCAAGGAGAAAATTGCCTCGGCAAAGGGTGCCGTTGCCGACTCCTTTTACAAGGACATAAAGGCACTCACCACATGTGACGGCGAGCTTCTGAAGGTTGCCGCAAGGGACTCGGGTATGATAATCTTAAAGCTTCTTGAAATCGTCATGTGCTTTGAGGAAAGGCTTCTTGAAAGAAAGAAGGAACTTTCGATACTTGAATTTTCCGACGCCGAAAGATTTACCCTGTCGCTGCTTGTAAAGAGCATTGAACCCTTCCGTGTTACCGAGCTTGCAAAGAGCATGAGGGAAAGATACAAGGAAATATATATTGACGAATATCAGGACGTAAACCCCTTGCAGGATATGATTTTCAGAGCCATATCACGTCAAAGGAACGACGGCGAATACAACCGTTTCATGGTGGGCGACCTCAAGCAGAGCATCTACCGTTTCAGAGGTGCGAGAAGTGAAATCTTTATGTCCTACCGCGACAGTTTCCGTGACATTGAGGAAGATGCCGACGCAAGGCGCATATTCATGAACGACAACTTCCGCTGCAGTAAAAACGTAATCGGCTTTACAAACCTTCTGTTCGGCAGGCTGATGGGGGACATTTACACCGACGGCGACAAGCTGAAGTTTTCCCGTGAGGAAAAGAACGGCATCGACAAAAAGGTAAAGCTGTGTGCCTTTTCCTTTGACAAAGTCCTGCACGAGGGTCTTTCCGTACCCGAGCTTGAGGCGGCATATATTGCCTCGCAGATAAAGGAAATCGTGGCAAATCCCAAGTATACCGACTCCGAGGGCAGAATGTACGGCTTTAAGGACATAGGAATTCTCGCCAAGAACAGGGCTGTTCTCAAGGTTTATGAGAAGGTTCTCAACGATTGCGGAATTCCATCCTCCTGCAGTGTCGGCGAGAGCTTTTACGGCAAGAAGGAAATTATACTCTGCATCGACATACTCAATGCCATTGACAACCCCGAAAGAGACATATATCTTGCAGGCTTTATGCGTTCCTTTGCAGGCTCATTTACCGACGACGAGCTTGCAATAATCAAGAACAGCTGCTCTAAAATGAGCCTCTACAGAGCCGTAAAGAGTTTCTCGGAAAACGGCGGCGAGGGGTATGAAAAGCTCAGCAAGAAATGCTCTGAATTTGTCGAAATGTTAAGAGAATACCGCACATATTCACGGGGCAAGAGTGCAGACAAGCTTTTGTGGAAGCTCTATACCGACATGGATATCATAAACTTCTGCTCGTCACCCTCCTTTACAAATGACGGCGCAGGTGCGGCGAGAAATTTACTCAAGCTCTATCAGCTTTCCCGCGACTTTTCAAAGACATCCTTCAGGGGAATCGGTGCATTTATCGTCTACATCGACTCCTCCATAAAGAACAGCGAACTCAAATCCGAGAGGGAAAATGACGGCGAGTGCGTTTCGATTATGACAATTCACGCCTCAAAGGGTCTTGAGTTTCCCGTTTGCTTTGTTTCAAATCTTTCAAAAGACTTTACGCGAAAGGACCAGAAGAGAAGACTCTGCTGTCTTGAAAACTCAGGAATAAGCGTCAAGCTTTGCGACACCGAGGGCATTGAGAGTACCGACTCTCAGACGGGTCTTGTAAGTATAGAAACACCCTTCAGGGCATTTGCCGTAGGGGAGCTTGACAGGGACATGCTCGACGAGGAAATAAGGGTTTTGTACGTTGCCGTGACAAGAGCAAGGGATATGCTTATTCTTACCTCATCCTTTTCCAAAAAGGTGGAGGGTGCCTTGAAGGACTTCATGGGAATAGGCTACGGCGAAGCCTTCAGTGAATGCTCCGACTACTTTGATATGATAATGTCATCCCTCATTGACGAAAGCGTGATGGCTCCCTTCTATGAGGCGGCAGGCAAGAGCTTTGACATATCGGGGTATGATGCGGAAAAGTATCTTGAATGCGTATATCTTTCACCCCAAGAGATGAAAACGGTATACGACAACACCGTAATCGGCACGGAGCAAGAGGGCGAAATGTGTTCGGAGGATGACATTGACAAGGCTCTCCTTGAAAAACTTACAGAAATCGGTTCTTTCAGTCCGAAGCACACCGATATTCCCTCAAAGATAACCGTTTCACGTCTCAAAAAGGGACTTATCGACGAGGAAACCGAGAGAATGACCTCATCAGGCAAGACGGACAAGGAGGAAATACTTCCTCTGTTTGTCACCGGCGAAAAGACGGCGGACGGTGCCGAAAAGGGAACGGCAATGCATATGTTCATGCAGTTTGCAAAATACGAAAACTGCGAAAGCGACTGCAATGCCGAAGCTGACAGACTGCTGCGGTCAGGGTTTATCGACAAGCGTCAGAGAGAGCTTCTTGACATGGACAAGCTTGAAAAGTTCTTCTCGTCACCGTTTTATAAATCCTTCCGTGAAAGCGGCTGTATTTACCGTGAGCAGAGGTTCAATCTCGACCTTTCCGCCTTTGACACCACCCTCGGCGGCGACGTTCTTGTGCAGGGTGTCATTGACCTTTTCTTTGAGAACGAAGACGGCACATATTCGGTTGTTGACTTCAAGACCGACAGGGTGTACGGCGAGGGTGCAGAGGAAATTCTCATAGAACGTCACAGAGAACAGCTTATGTACTACAAGAGGGCTGTCGAGGAAATGACGGGAAAGAGCGTCAGGGATGTAATAATATATTCCTTCTCGCTTATGAAGGAAATATATGTTGATTAAGCGGCGAGTCGCCGCTGACAGTCGGGAAAGCCCGACGGCAAATGCACGGGGAATGCTCGTGAAGAACAAGCCTTCGGTGTCGCTTCAACGAACCCCGTTTGGTCGGCATAAACGCAACCGACCAAACTCCTTGCCGACAATTCCCACCAACCCCAAATGTGAGGAGATAAGCCGCCACGGCGAAAGAGGGGAAGTCAGCGGAGGTTTGGCGGCAGTACGTCTGATGAGAAGTACCTGCGGATTTTGACCGCAATGTAGAAGAATCACTTGTAGTTCAGCTCGTCAAAATTCGACAAATAAGCGAAATGTTGTCCAAACCGAGCCATCCCCTCTTTTTGAGTGGAGAATTTTTGGTACTTTTGTTTCGGGACAAAAGTACAAAGAAACGCCTCCGCAGAGGCTAACCAACCAAAAACAACAGCCGAGGTTTTTACGCCTCGGCTTTTTGCTTTTATTTAGTTGTTATATCAATTCTGCCGGTCTTGACATCGTACTTATATCCCGTAAACTCACAGAATGCTGAAAGTTCAAGCATTGGCAGGTTATCATAGGAGTCAAGGGACTTCTTCAGCTTGATTTGCTTGCCGTCGGAGCACTTCACAACATCGCTGCCGATTGTCCAGAAGCTCTTAACGTCACCCTTCTGAATCATAAGAGTTTTTGTTTCAATATTCCACTCGTGATATACATTTGTAAGAACGCAGAAGTCACGCAGAGGCTCGAAAGGCACATACGCATGTCCGTTTTCTACCTTTGATTTGTGGTGGCTCTTATAGTGCTTTCCGTCAATGTATGTTTCGATTATGCTCTTATCCCCCTTGATAAAGAGGATTTCCTCAACCTCAAATTTGCCCTGATTATCGCAGGGGTCAAATCTGAACGCCTTGATTCTGCCTTGCCATTTCATGTCGTCGCAGGGCATGAGCACGGCATACTCGCCGTCGTAGGCTCTTGGAGTAAGCTGCTTGTTATAGTGCCATTCGCCGTCCTCATCTGTGATATAGTGGCACATGAGGTTGGCGGTTTTTGCCGTGGCATTCGAAAAGTCGGAAAGACCGTTCTTTGCACGGATTTTGAATTTGATTATTGCAACATCCTCTGCATCAAAGTCTACGGGTATAACAAACTTCGGGTCGCTGCCTGTCGACTCGCCGTAGAGCTTTCCGTCACGAAGCTCTGCAAAGCCTTCGCCGCTAAATTCCCATTTATCAATCTTTTCCTGTGTGTCGAAGTCAAGCTTGAATAAAAGCTCGCCCTTGTCGGAGTATGTCTTTTCGAGAAGGGGTGCCTGGATAATGGCGCGTGGTCTGGGATATAGGTAACCGAGTCTGTCGAGTGCCGCGCCTGTGGGTCTGTCGGATTCAAAATCGTCGCCTTCAACCGTAAATGCTTTGCGGACTTCATTCAAGTAGCCAAAGCCGTTGATGTTTGAAGGACACATGATTGTACCCTCGCCGTATTCGTTCCATGTGGCGAGCATTACAAACTTCTTTTTCCATGTTTCCTCGTCGTTTTCGTACTTTGAAATAACATCGTCACGCATCCATGTGAGCATCTGACCGAACTCTTCCTGAGAAGTAAAGGGCGAACGGAACTCACGCCATGCAACGTCGTTGTAGCCTACGCAGGCGGTGGGAACTACGTGAAGCTTATCCTGCTGCATCTGGGACTCGATTCTCGACTTTACATAGTCAAAGCTGTAGCTCTGATGTCCCCAGTTATATGCGTAAACCGAGGTGATACCTGCTCTGTAAAGCTCGTCCGAAGGCTCGCCGCTTGTCATTGTGATAAGACCCGTATAGCCGAGAGATTTGAGCACATCTTCAAGATATTCCATGGCAATCTTGAAGGTTTCGGGACCGCCCATAGAGGCAATAGCCTTGTTAAGACCGAATATGGACAGAACCGCCTTGCCGTCAATGCGGTAGTAATTGGGGTGGGAGAAGTAGTGGTCAACCCAGTAGGGAACAAGGTACTTCTTGAAGCCGTCAAGGTCCGGGCTTGAAGCGTTTGCCGCCTCCCAGATGAGGGCAAAGTTCATTTCGTCGCAGTACTTTGCGTTGAAATATCCGTCGTCAAGAGCACCGCAGATGTGTGTCTTGAATATGGGGGCATCTGTCTGATTGTCAAACCAGCAGTAGAACTGAGCGTTTATGCCGTGTTCAACCATCCACTTGATTTCCCAGTCGGCAACTTCCGTGAGCGGTTCGTCGTAGTAGCCGAGGAAGGTCTTGTTTTCTTCAAAGGAGCTTATTGCGTCCCAGCCCCAGTGTTCGCCGTTTCTCCAGAGGGAGCAGACGTTGATACCCGTGGTGTAGCCATTCTTCATGGTAGGTCTTACGGGAGGCTTGGGATAGTCGTCGGGTTCGGGCTGAATAACGAAGGCGTAGACATCGGTAAATCTCATATAGCCGTCCTTTTCGGGGGCGTAGGTGATGGAAATACCGTCAAAGTAATCTGCGTCAATGTCGAAGTCGATTTCACCGCACTTTACGCCGTTGTGCTTGATAAGCGCCTTCTTTGTTTTTGTATCTGCTTCGATTCTCATAAACTGCCATACATAGGGGGAATGCTCACGGAGGACGCCACCCTTGCTGTCCATGGATCTCAGACCGTCGTCCACAACCGTAACAATGTCTTCCTCGTTCTTTGAGAGGGCGAAGACTACCTTGTCGCCGCCGTCGCCTTTTGTGAGATATTTAAGTTCAAAGCAGACCTTGCCGTCGGCTTTTTCAAAGGGGTGGTATGCACATACGGATGAGCCGTTCTGTGCGTGAAGAGCATAGGTTGTTTCGGGTTTGCCTTCGTAGTAGGCAGAAGTATAGGCATTTGCATTGCCGTTGTAGAATACATACCAGTCCTCGGGCATCTGTCCGTTTTTGGGGCAGAGGTTTCTGTCGCAGACGAGGTAGTTGATCCAGAGGGCAACCTTGCGTATGTCAAATTCACCTGAGTCGGCGGCACCGTAGCCGAGCTTTAAGGAAGCAAGAGAGCCGCAGGCGAGGGGGAGGCAGGCACATTCTCTGCCATCAAGGGACAGGAATGCCAGTTTTTCGTCAATGTCGAATTCTATTGTAATGTACTGAAGTCCGTTAAGGAAGGGGACGGGGATTGTCTTGTCACCGCTTACAAGTGAAAAGCCCTTCTGCCTCAGGGTCAGCGTCTCGTTGTCGTTTTCGTCGTAGAAATTGAGGTAAAAGCCGTCGCCGCCCTTTAAGAACATGGTGAGGGCAAAGTTTGCCTTTCCGCCTCTCAGGGGGAGAAAACGGCGTCTGAGACTTACAGGCTCATTGCAGTTCATGTCGGAAGCAATGACAAAGCTTCCGCCGAACTGATGAACCACGGGGTTTACCGCACCTCTCTGGTCATAGTCCCAGCCTGAGGGAACGGGGTGGTTTGCGGTTCTTACCATATCGTCGTCGATAAGGTAGACGGCGTTTTTGGTGGTTCTTGTATCTGACATAAAGAACTCCTTTCTTTCGGAAAAGGACATATCCGAACATAAAGATTTGATATCTAAATTATAAACCAAATTAATTATAAGTTCAAGATAAAAAAGCATTTTTGTCATTTTATTCAAAGCGTTTTGTACAAGTTGACAGTTATAGAACAAATGTTTTTGTGCAGTGCTACAAAATCGAACTTTTGTTCTAAATTTCATTGACAAAAAGCACTTTTTATGGTATAATACAGTCACAGAACAAAGAAGCGTTCCGGTCATTCGTGCCCGGGATATTTTTTGCAAAGGCTATCGAACAAACGTTCTAAATCATGAGAAAGCGAGGAAATTAATGGAAACAAGAATCACAAATATGTGTCACAGCTTTTCGGGGCATGCGACGGTGTGTGCCCAGTGCGGCTACCGTTTCATTAAGGGCGAGGAAGCCTTTTGGATAAAGGAAACGGGAGACGTTGTTCACAAGGACTGTTTTTATGATTACACCGAGGACAACATTGAGCAGTTCACAAAAGAGATTGAGTTTTAGGGGGCGGAGTTTTGAAAAGAAGAAGCATTAATCTTGAAGAAATGATAGACGGCTACTTCGACTACTGCGATGCCGTGAACGAGGGTCAGAAAAACATCATAAAGCCCTACACCCTGTCGGGACTTCTGTGCTATACGGGACTGACGAGGGAGAGCTTCTGCGAGCTTCTTAAGGTAAAACGCCATAAGAATGTTTTGTCAAAGGCACTTTCCAGAATTGAGGCGTATATCGAGGAAAACATGCTGACGGGCGCCCTGTCCTGCAACGCCTCCCTCAACAGCCTCAAATACAATTTCTCGTGGGGAGAAAAGCAGGCAGAGGGCGAGGATGACGTTCAGAAGAACCTCTGTGTCACCCTGTCCCCCGAGCTTTCGGCACTGGCGGTTTAGGGTGACGGTATGAAGCACAACTCGGAGTTTAAGCTTATCGGCTATCCCCAGCACAAGCAGAAGGAATTCTTCCTTGCAAAGACAAAGTACATTGCCTACGGCGGTGCGAGGGGCGGCGGCAAAAGCTGGGGTCTCAGGCGAAAGATTGTTCTTCTCGCCCTGAATTATGCAGGCATATCAATTCTTCTCATAAGGCGGACTCTCCCGGAGCTACGCGACAATCACATAAGACCGCTTCTCTCGGAGCTTTCCGCTTTTTGCAATTACAGCGAGGTGAGGAAAACCTTTGAATTTCCCAACGGCTCGAGAATCCGCCTCGGCTATCTTGACGGCGACGGAGACCTTTTACAGTATCAGGGACAGGAGTATGACATTATCGCCCTTGATGAGGCAACACAGTTTACAGAGTACCAGTTTCAGACGCTTAAAGCATGTCTGAGGGGTGCAAACAGTTTTCCCAAAAGAATGTACATTACCTGCAACCCCGGAGGCGTCGGTCACGGGTGGGTAAAGAGGCTGTTTATCGACAGGGACTTCAGAGAGGGCGAAAAACCGGAGGATTACAGCTTTATTCAGGCACTTGTCTACGACAACAGAGTGCTTCTTGACAGCAACCCCGACTACCTCGACCAGTTAAAGAGCCTTCCGCCGTCGTTAAGGGATGCGTGGCTATGCGGCAAATGGGATGAATTCGAGGGGCAGTTCTTCCCCGAATTTGACTACGGCAAGCACACATGCGCCGTTTATCCTCTCGGTCAGGATGTGAAAAAATACTGTGCCATCGACTACGGTCTTGACATGCTGGCGGCACTCTTTGTTGCGGTGGACGGCGAGGGAAGATGCGTCGTCTATGACGAAATACACAAGGAAAATCTTATTGTCAGCAGTGCCGCCGTAATGATAAAGGAAAAGCTGGACGGAGTTTCGGCCGTCATTGCACCCTCGGATTTATGGTCGAGGCAGAAGGATTCGGGCAAGAGCATAGCAGAGCTGTTTTCCGACAACGGTGTGTATCTCACAAAGCTCAGAAGCGAGAGAATCGGCGGCTGGATGTGCCTTAAAGAGATGCTGAAGAGCGACGGAAAGCTGAAAATAATGCATTCCTGCCCCAATTTAATAAGGTGTCTGCCCCTTCTTATGCACGACAAGGCGAGAATCGGCGATGCCGCAACGGTTCCCCACAGCATAACCCATGCTCCCGATGCCCTCAGGTACTTTGCCGTGTCAGGCTTCGGCGACATAAAAAAGAATACAGGTGCGGCAAGCACAAAAAAGCTCAAAGACATAATTAAAAAGGAGAAACGCAAATGAAAAAGAGATTGAATTACAAAAAGACAGGCAGCGGGCATATCTACGATTATTCATCTACGCTGTCGAGAGAGGAAACTGTGGGTTTTCTTCTTGAATATGCCGCCTCATCCCGAAGCGGACTTGACGAATACTGGAAGAAGATGCGCCGTTACTACGACGGAAAGCACGCCGTGTCCGAAACGGCGGAAAGCTTCTGCAGGGAAAACTCTCTGCCATGGAGTCCTGCCCAGAGTACAGACGGATATCTTCACGTCGAGACTCAGATAACCGCCTCCGTCCCCGACTTTGAATTCTCGCCGAGGGACAGAACAGACGCAGGCAAAGCAAAACAGAGGGAACAAATCGTAAGATTTGTCTGCGACAACAACGACCTTGCCTACAAAAACGCAAGAAACGAAAGAAGACTCGGCATAAGCGGCAGTGCCGTCTGGAAAGTGTGCTGGGATTCGTCCCTCTGTTTTGGAAGTGACGACGGAGATGTTTCGGTGCTGAGCCCGAGACCGTATGAAATTTACCCCGACCCCACTTCACCTGACGTTGACTCCTGCGAGTACATAGGCTACGTCTACAGAATGCACGCCGGCAAGGCAAAAAGACTCTTTTGCGAGGACTTGAAAGACAGGGGCTGCGACATACAAGACTATCTTGACGAGAGGTTCTTTATCCCCAGATCAAGCGAGGAATACTCCACCGAGGACGATACGGTTACCGTCACCGAATGGTGGTTCAGACAGCCCTCTGACGGTGAGGCGTATGTGAGCATCGGCGGCACAAAGGCAAAATACAGCTGGAATGCGGGGGCAATCGGTCTTTGCGTTCTTATTAACGGCAAGGAAATAAGATACATCCCCAACTACTGGAACAAGACGGGCTTTGACTGCTATCCCTTTGTTATTTATTCAAAGATTCCAACCGATTCTTCTGTATGGGGCAAGAGCGAGCTTGAGGCAATCATTCCCCTTATCGACGCCAAGGACAGGGAACTTTTATTTGCACAGCTCAATTCCGCTTATTCCTCCAACGACATAATACTGATGGAGGAAAATGTCCTGTCCGACGGTGAAACCTTGGACAACAGTCCCGGTGCCGTATGGAAGCTTCGTCCCGGTATGATGGGAAAGATTGCACGCCTCGGCAACATGGCGTCGGCACAAGGCTCGCTCTATTCGGGTGCATCCTTCTGGCAGAGTCTCATCGAAAGCACCACAGGCAACTTTGAGGTAAGTCAGGGCAAGGAGCCGTCAAACGTGACGACAGCCACCGGCATTGCACTTCTCAACGAGAGGGCAGAGTCGAGAAAGAACTTAAAGAGCATCGACAGAAATGCGGGTTTCAGACGTCTGTTTGAGCTTATCGACAAGACTGCTCTGGAGTTTTACAACGACGGCAGAATTATAAGACTGGGACTTTCTGAGGGTGAGGAATACGTTTACAGCTACGGCGGTTTTGTCACAAAGACAAGGGAAAAGAAGTACATTCCCGCCATGGACGTGACGGTACACACAGGCTCTGCCATTGCAAATTCCAAGGCGTTTACCGTGTCCGCCCTTTCTACCCTTATGAACATGAACATAAACGGGGACAACTACAAGCTTGTCAAGGCATACATCGAAACCATAGGCATACCCGAAAGGGCAGAGCTTTGTGCCTTCCTTGACGAAAGATTCGGAAAGGGAGACGGCGCAGAAGCCGGATTTGAGGAACTGAAAAAAATACTTGAAATGTCCATAGCGGAAGGAGAAAAGAACAATGACTGATATTGAAAACAAGGAAAACGTGTCTCATGCACCCCAAGACGGTGCTTTAAATAAAACGGAAGAAAAGGGCGAAAGAATGTTCACCCAGAGCCAGCTTGAGGAAATACTCAGCCAAAGGATGTCGAGGGAACGAAAGGTGAACGAGTCGCTCTCTTCCGTAAAATCGCTTTTGAAGACTGCAGTCGAGAGGGGGCTTATTAAGGGCAGCTCTTATGCCGAAATGGCAGAGGAGCTTGCCTCGAAGCTCAGAGGCGACAGCGGAAAAGAAAAGGCACAAAGCACAGAGGAAAAAGCTGAGACATCTCCTTCGCAGACGGAGGAAAACGCAACCCCTGCCGCAGAGGGGGAAGCGGAAAATAACGCATGTAATAAGTGCGGAAATGACGGCGTGAAGAAAGAAAAAGAAAACGAAAACGATGGCGAAGGCTTTACCGCCTTTCTTTCCGGCATAAAGGCGAAGTACCCCAAAAAGGAGCTTGAAAAGCTCTTTGACGGCGACCTTTTTGAACGCTTTGCCAAGGGAAGAAGCGGAAATCCCATGGAAATAGTCGACGATTTTCTGGGATTTATGGGTTCGGCAGGCTCGAGGGATGAACAAAACGTCCACGGCGGCGGACATTCTTCCTTTGCTTCGACTGCTTTTTCTTCACAGTCGGGTGTGCCTGAAAATAGCACAAATCTTACAAAACAGCAGATGGAAATGGCAAAAAGCGCAGGGCTGTCCTACCGCGAATATGCCGAGATGCTGGAATCAATTCCAAAAAGAACAGGACGAACAATTTAACTAAGAAAAGGAGAAATGAAAAATGAAGTTTTTATATTCACTCGACGGCGCTAACATTCCCGTTATCAAAGAATATGACATTGAAGCAAACCAAAAGTTCAAAAAGGGTCAGGTTGTAAGGATTTCAACCGACGGTATAATCTCAATTGGTGCTATAGGCGGCAGTATCGGTATTGCGGCAGAGGATCACACAGGCGAAAAGGATATCTTGAACGAAAGAAACAACGGTACAAAGCTGAGAATTGACATCACAAGAAATGCTGTATATGAGATTGATGCACTGAGACTTGTCGCAACAGGCGGCAGCAAGACCTCTTTTGTTTGTTCTTCTACAGGTATTACAACGAATCTCGAAAAGTCAAGACTTGTGCTTGTTCACAAGGGAGAAAATTCCCAAAATACCGACTCGGCAGGTACTGCAAGAGTTATTAACAGCGTAGCTGTTTCGGGTACATCTGCCACATTTACCGTATCTGACGGCGGTGTTATTTCCGAAGGCGATGTATATGCCCTTATACCTAAATACGGTTTTGAAGGCAACGTTGTAGACAGCGACGGCTCTTTCAGATGTTCAAGCTCGGCAGATACAACAACGGCTTATGTTGTAAACTATAATACCGACACACTCACTCTTGAGGTTATGCCCAAGAAGGACTTTATAGCTTAATTAAGGAAAGGAAGTAGAAACAATGAACGATATTTATACATGGCACAATGACCTTTATCCTCTTGTCAAGAAGAGATTTGACCTTCGATATGCAAAGAGACTTGATGCTATAAATCAGGTTTGCGGTGTAGTATGTCAGGATGACATTGATTACCGTATCGAAGGCATCGGCGGCTACGGCGAAATGCCCGTTTACGACGGCACAACCGTTATGGGTGCCGACACAAAGAGAACATTTATCACAACAATCACCCCCAAGGAGCATGCCCTCAAGGTGACAAGCACCTACAAGAAGGCAAAGCTCGACTATTCCGGTGAGTCTCAGAAAATCGGTACACGTCTTGCAGACTCTGCATACATGACGGTACTTAACGAATTCTACAGACTTTTCGGCTCTGCCTTTACAAACATCGGCTCCGACGGCGTGGCATGGGCGAGCGACAAGCATCCTGTATCAAAGGACAGCAAGGAAACCTTCTCAAACATCATGCATGAAAACCTTTCTGTTGCCTCTATTACAAAGGCTCAGACAATGGCGAGCCGTTTTGTAACCCCCGACGGTCTTCCCTTTGCCTGCAACTTTGACCTTCTTCTTGTCAGCCCCGAGCTTGAAGCAAAGGCTAAGGAAATCTGCGGTCCGGGTTCCAGACTTATCCCCGAAAACAACCCCGATACAGACACAAATGCGGCAAACCCCGTTTACGGCATGAAGTATCTCGTTGTGGGCGGCGGCAATGCAGGCTTTTCGGGCAAGCAGTGGGCTGTGGCAGACTCTCTTATGCTCTCCGAAGTATTAAAGCTTGTCTACATCACAAAGCCTACGGTTCTTGTATCTCCTCAGGACAATCCCCTCATCACCGACTACATCGGTTATGTAGACTTTGCTTTCGGTTTCGGCGATGCAAGACCCATCATCTTCTCCAACCCCAACTAAGGAGTGTGAAGAATAATGAGTAATTATTCCAGAATTCCCGTCAAGACAAAAAGCGAAGGTACTATTTCAGCCATTGAGTTTGAAATTGACACGGAGGGTCTTGACTGTGTTATGAAGTCAGTCGGCACGGACATGTGGGTTTATACAAAGTCCGGTGCATCCAGGTCTGAAAGATTCTTTGTTAAGGACGGGGAAAACTTTGAGTTCTGCGGAAAGCTCTACTATTGCGTATCAACTTCCGGTACCGTGTACTTTTACATGTACAACAGAATTTAAGCAAACAAAAGCCGTCTGCCGAAAGGCGGACGGCAAATCTGTAAAGAAAGGAGAAATTCAGAATGTCTGACATTACTTTCGGACGTCTCAAAAAGAGAATACTCGACACCCTTGGTGAATACTCTCCCGACAGCAGTGCGGTATATGTTGCCGACACGGCAAGGGACACACTCATTTCAAAGATGCCCGACGTTATTTCGGGTGCAATTGTAAGAATGTATGAAAGTCTTCCCATAGGCATAAAAGAGGCGGACATCAGGCTGTACCGTCAGAGAAAGCTGTTTGAAAGCTTTACGCTGAAGGACGAAAAAAAGGTCAGCTTTGACACATCGGAGCTTGCTGTATGCTTCAGCTCCTATTCGTCGGGAAGCTTTGTTATTGAGGACGGTTCGGGAAAAGAGGTCTTTTGTGCCGACTTTAGCGGAAACGGCGTAAAGAGAATAGAGAGAATGTTTGTAAGCCTTGAGTCGTGCGGAGAATATACCCTTAAAGTAAAGGACGGGCTTGACATTTTAGGGCTTGTCATTTACGAAAACGACGGCAGTGTGAAGCGAGACGGCATAGCACCCTACGGATATGTGAGTGCAGAGCTTCCCGAGGATTTCGGGAGCGTTATAAAGCTCGGCAATTGCAAGGATTGCAACAATCTTATAAGCTTTGCCGACAGTGAAGGCTACGGCTTTTTCAACGACGTGTTTTTCAAAAACTGCGATGAGGTGCATATGACTTACAAGTCAAAGCCCGTATCCGTTACCGAAACGACAGAGGATACATATATAATCTCCATGCCCTCCCTTGCCGTTGAGGCACTTGTCTGCCTGTGTGCAAGCGAGCTTTGCCGTGAGGGTAATACCTCGCTCTATACAAGGCTTTACTACAAGTACGCAGACTTAGCAGAGGGGCTTCACACCGCATTTGAGACAAGACGTAAAAACAGCTTTTTTTCGGGCGGCATAAAGAAGAGGTGGCAGCATGGCATACATTCCATATAGCTATTCACCGCTTGAAAATGACGGCGAAAAAATATTTCTCATAAACCTTCCCTCGGGAGGTGTGAGCCTTTGTGGCATTTTGTCTGAAACCGGCGGCAGAAAATGCAAAAAGCTTACAAACATGGACGTTCTTGAGGATCGGATTTGCACACGAAAAGGGCAGAAGAAGATATCAAACGCTTACTTTGAGGGACAGGTGTACAGCATTACAAAGCAGCCTTTTTTCTCAAATGTCATTGTCCATTCGGGAACAAAGCTCTATGCCTTCAGCCTTGAAGATAACAGCCTGAGGATTATCAATTCCGAAATGCCCGACAAAACAAGCGTCTTTTGCGAGTTTTTGTCAAAGCTTTACATTTACTGCGACTACCGCATTTTTGTACTGGATGAAAATTTTGCCCTTGGTGAGGAATATCCCGAAAGCACTCTGATGTTTGATAATCTTGTTCCGTCAACGGCATTCGGTGCGGCGGCTCTTTCTGCTCCGCTTAATATGATAGCACCGAAAATTACGGCGGCATACGGTGATGTAATTCCTACATCAGATACGAAAGGATATCAGTACATGCTTCCGAGACTTGCTGACATAACACGTCCCGTCAAGGTTGAGGCGGACTCAAAGGAGCTTGACGAATCTCTTTTTACCGTCACCGAGAAAGAGCTGACAATCCATTTTGCCGCCGGTACGACAAGCAGTTCTTCCGTAAGGGTGACATTTTACGCTAAAGACCCTGAAACAATAGGCTTTGAGGATACGCTCTACGGTTGCAAGGTCTGCACCGCATTCGGCGGAAATTCAAGCGGCGGCACGAGAATTTTCTTCACGGGAAACAAAGACAAGAAGGGCTATTATTACAGGAGTCGTGTTCTTGACCCCTTGTATGTCGGCTCGGATGAGTATGAGATTTTCGGCGACGGCTGTGAAAACGTTACGTCTGCCATAAGGATGTACGGAAGCCTTATTGTTTTTACCGAAAAGAGCGTTTACAGAATGACATGCAATCTCACATCGGGAGATGTATATTATGCCGTCAAGGAGCTGAGCTGCGAGGCGGGCTGTGACTGCCCCGGCACTGTTCAGCTTATCGACAACAGGGTTGTATTTGCAAATTCAAAAAAGGGCGTCTTTATCGTAGACTCTGCAGACGATTCGGGTGAACACAACATAAAGCCCATATCGGGAAATATCCTGTCGGGAGACGGATTCGGTCTTCTTGACAACGATATCAATCTTATCAGAAACGCCTGCAGTATTGACTTCGGCAGACGCTACATGCTTCTGGCGGGAGACAGGGCGTATATCTGGGACTACAACAAAGCATCCTTTGCCGAGTACAACAACTACTCAAAGGCACAGGAGAGGTTGTGCTGGTACATCTACGACGGCGTTTACGGCGATATGCTGTATGAGGAATCGGGAAGGCTCATATCACTGTGCAGGGAAACGGGCGACTTTTACGAATTTTGCGATGAGGGAAACGTGTCACAGACGGAGTTCTGTATACGTTCCCATGATGAGAATTTCGGCTCGGACTTTTCGCAAAAGCTTGTCACGGAAATTGAAATTACGGCTGCGGCGGAGGAGGCAAAAGACGTAAAGCTTGTGCTGTATGCCGACGGTGAAAGGTATTATGAAAGAAACCTTTTGTTTGCCGACGGCAAAGAGACGCTGCATAAAATACTGCTTCCGTCAAAGAAGCTTTACCGCTTTTCCTATGAGCTTTGCGGAAAAGGAAACATAAGCCTTAAAGCCGCAAGGCTCGGCATTATAACAATATCCGATTAAGAAGGGAGACTTACCATGAGCAATAACTGGAAATATTCAACTCTCGGACAGAGAGACAAACTCAAAATGATAAAAAACGGCAACAGCGACGTGTACAACACCGAGAAAAAGCTGAACTCCAATCTCAGAAATGTTCAGAAGGTTTTGGGAATTTCCATAGAAGACGTGGACAACTGGGATTCGATTATCGATGATGCGTTTGAAAAGTCCTCTAAAAAGACGAATGACAGCAGAAGCGGACTTCCTAAGTTTATGAGTGACAAAGAGAGCAGACTTTTCCACGAGTACAACAACTTTATGAAACAGCTGAAGAAGGACACCGAAAGGTCTGTTGACACTGCTCTTTCGGATGCAGAAAAGGATTCCGAGTATCTTGACGAATTCTTATCCGGTCTTGGCTATTCAAAAAAAGGAAGCATGTCAAAAAAGGAGCATGACGAAATCAGAGACGGTCTTGCACGGCTTCTTGATTCCATTGCAAGAAACTTTGAAACAAAAAGTAAGAATGCAAAGGAAGATTATCTCAGTAAGATGAGAAGCTTAGACTGACAAAAAATGACCGCCGGTGCCACAGAGGCATCGGCGGTTTTGCAAACCTGTATTGCTTTTAGATTTCGGGGATAACAACTTCGATTTCGCGTCCAAGCTCGTGGCTCTTTGCAATACCGTCGATGATAGCCTGATTGTAGATAATCTGGCCGGAGGGTACTGTCGGGCCCTTGGAGGGATCGATGATGGAATCGAGGAAGCTTCTTATCTTCTTGTCAAAGAGGTCTCTGCTGTCGTGAAGGATGGGAAGCTTTGTTTCTGTTTCAAGACCTGCTACGTTCTTGTAGATAGTCATTTCGCCGCCGACAGAACCGTTCCAGCAGTCTGTGGAGGGGATTCTGAGACCGCCCTCTGTACCGAGGATGATTGTGTCGCCGGGTGTGTTGATGTTCATTGCCCATGCAATTCTGAAGTCGAGGATGATGTCGCCTTCAAGTCTTACGAATGCTGCTGCAAAGTCGTCAACACCGAAGATGTTGGCATATTCAGCAGGTCTGCCGCTTTCTGTAAATGTCTTGGGGTTCTTGCCGAAATGCGCCGACTTGTAACCCGAAACGGTTAAAGGCTTGGGATAGCCCACTGCATTGAGAACCATGTCAAGGCTGTAGCATCCGATGTCGCCGAGAGCACCGATGCCTGCTGTATCCTTTTCAATAAATGTTGTACCGAAGGGTGTGGGGATACCGCGTCTTCTGCCGCCGCCTGTCTGGATGTAGTATACTTTACCGAGCTCGCCCGATTCTACAATCTTCTTAATCTGCTGCATATTGGGGTCAAGTCTTGGCTGGAAGCCGATAGTTAAAATCTTACCGCTCTTCTTTTCAGCCTTCATAACTTCAACAGCTTCGTCGAGAGTTACCGTAAAGGGCTTTTCAAGCATTACATTGATGCCTGCTTCGAGTGCGTGAATAGCACAGGGAGCATGCTGACAGTTGTAAGTACAGATGCTTACACCGTCAAGGTCCTTTTCGTTTGCTATCATTTCAACATCGCTGTTGTAGCATCTTGCTTCAACGCCGTACTTCTTGAAGAAAGCTTCAGCCTTGCCGGGAACGAGGTCTGCGCCTGCAACCACTTCAACGTCGGGCATATTGAGATAGCTTTCCATATGTGCATCGGCAATCCAGCCTGTACCGATAATACCGATTTTAAGCTTTCTGCCGCTTGTTTCTGTCTTTTTTTCTGCAACCTGATTGGGGTCGAGGTTTGTCTTTGAAATTGCCATGAGTTCTTCCTCCTGAACGCAATATTTTTTGAAGAAATTTGTTTTCCTCACATACACACTTATGTTAAACCATGTTTGTGAAGTTGGTATTAACATTTTAACTTTTTTCAGCTTTTTAAATTATAATTCTATCACATTTTCCCCTGCCGAGAGTTTCTTTTTTACTCCGCAGGCATCAAATGCTGCCTTTATTCCCTTGGGGATTGTAACAGTTATTTTTTTGCCCGAAATCTTAACGGAAATTCTTCCCTTGGGTACTGTGATGTAACCCTCAAGGTTCTGAAGCTCATCCACAAGACAGGGACTGATTACGACATCCGTATAGCCGTAGGATTCCTTTGTCTGACGGATCCCGAGAAGATACTTGAAGAAGGATGAAACGGGTGCCGAGAACATGGGGTGATTGTGGCTTGCCATGCCTGTCATGTATTCCCAGAAGGTTGTTGCACCGCAGTCTTTCATATAGCCGTAGGATGCCTTTTCCTTGTGGCTTGTGAGAAGCTTATAGGCAAGGTCAGCCTTGCCGTTTTCAAAAAGAACACGGATAAGTGCGTCTGCCGCAAAGATACCGCAGTCAAAACCGCCGTATTCGCTGTACTTCTTTACCGTTTCATCAAGTGTTTTTTGTGTGCCGATGCCGATGTCAATGGCAAAGGAATTACCGCCCGAAAAGTCGTTGTAGAAGCAGTTGTTCATGGGTGACATGTAGGCGGCACGCATAGCCTTCTTTGAAAATTCCGCCTTTTCACGGCACATTTTTGCGTACTTGGGATGACCGAGTGCCGTAGCAATTTCTTCCATACGCTGATAGTTCTTTACATAGAAATAGGTGTTTACATAGTTTGGACAGAGAAGCTGGTAGTTTTCTTCTTCATAAGGGAAGCCCCAGTCGCCGAGACACCAGCCTGTTTCTTCGTTTGTTGCAAAGCCGCACTCACATCTTGAGTCCATATACGCCATCCAGCGTGTCATATTGTGGAAATACTTTTCAATAACGGATTTATCTCCGTAGTACTTCCAGAGCTGATAGGGTACTTCTACGATTGCCGTACCCCAGCCGAGACCGCCTCCGCCGCCCTGATAGGGTGCTGTGTGGGGTACGTGGCCTGTGTACATATCCTGAGAATCGGCAATATCATCCAGCCATTTGAGATAAAATTCCTTAGACTCGACAAGATGTGTGCCAAGCTCGCATATAAGCTGACCGTCGCCTGTGTATCCGAGTTTTTCTCTTGTGGGACAGTCAAAAGGAATACAGCCGTGAACATTGTCAAGGAAGGTTCTGACTGCTGCATCGTACATCCAGTTGAGGGTTTCGTTGTCACTATGGAAGTAGCTGTCAACCTTGAGGTCTGTGTGAACTACAACAGTTTCTATAGGCTCTGCATTTGTGGTGCAGGAGAAATACCTGAAGCCGTGGTATGTAAAGTGCGGAACGAGAATTCTTCCTGAGCCGTCGGTAGTATATTCATCGCACTGCTTTTTCTTCCATAGGTGGATGTTATCGCCGTATATTTCGCAGTTTTCGTCGATTTCCTCGGCGTGAATAAGCTTTACATATTCACCCTTCTTGTCGCACTTTACTCTGACGTAACCCGTAATATTTTCGCCGTTGTCGTATACGGCATAGTCGCCGAAGTTCTTGACGAGCTTTGGCTTTATTGTTCTTATAACCTTATCCGAGGGAAAATCCTGCAAGGAATAGTTTGTTTCGGGAACAAAGGCTTCGACGGAATTTTCAAGCTTTGAAATGTCGGAATCGGGAAGAAGAAGAGATGTGTCAAACACATTCAAATCCTGCTTTTCGCCGTAGAAAAGGTCATTTTCGAGAATATGGCTCTTTGTCCACTTCATGTTTTTGTCGGTATAGGAGGCAATAAACTCCTTACCGCCTTTTTTCTTCATGGTGATTTCAAAGCACAGCTTTTCGTCGCCGTAGGGCTGACATTTTTCGTCGTGGTTACAGTCTATACAGTACCAGCCTTTGCCCACAAGCACGGCAACCCTGTTCTTGCCCTTTTTAAGATAGGGCATAAGGTCATACTTTAAGTAGTAGCTTCGCTTTGTTTCTTCGTTGTAGTAGATAAGACCTGCAATATGGGAATTGTCTCTCTTGTGATAGTCGCTTGTTGCGGGGGCAAAGATGTCGTCAGATACCTTCTTGCCGTTTATGTACAGCTCAAAAAGACCGTAGCCGATGATGGATATTTCACACTTTGAGATATTATCCGCCACCTCTAAATCCGATAGAAAATAGGGTGCTGTGCAGGTGCTGTCTGACGGTGAAATGTATTTTGCGTTTTTGAAAACCTGTGAGAATACCATGTCTTTTACCTCGTTTTTACAATCCCTCAGTCACTTCGTGACAGCTTTCAGCCCTGCTCGCAAGCAAGCTTACTCACCGCTTTGGCTAAAAACAACCACATCGGGTTGTTTTCTTGACGCGTCGCGCCCTTTGCACAAGGGAGCCGAAGTCACGGTTTGCAACAAGGGTGAAATGTTAATGTGTTGTTTTCGGTTTGTGTTTATCAGCCTCCCTTGTGTAAAGGGAGGTGGGTTTTGCTGTAGAGCAAAACTCGGAGGGATTGTTTATTCAATCACATCGGGTTTAATAACAATAGCACACGAAAAGTCTTTTTCCGTGAATCTGTACCCCTCAAAGGGTTCGGGACCGCAGGACTGTGAGCCTATGCCGTGCATCTTGAAATCGATATATACATAAGTTTCTTCACGCTCGATAAGCTTGTAGTCGTGGTCTGTGTTTGTCAAATCCATTGCAGAATAGTGCATTGCATTAAAGTAGAAGGTGTCGTCCTTGTCGAATCTCTTAAAGGTGAGTCCTTGACCGATTTCACTTCCCACAAAGCCAAAGCGTGTGCCGATGTGCGCACCGTTTTCCTGAGGCATTATGTAATGCTCGAAATTGTCGGTAACTGTTGTATCAAAGAGGGATACGTAGCTTGAAAGCTGTTTGTCAGAGTAGGCATCGTGGGGACCTTTGCCGAAGTATCTCATCTTTTCGCTTCCCTTGGGCATTACAATTTCAAGACCGAATCTCGGGATATGTGCTATGGGCTTTTCGATATTAACCTTTGATTCGTAAAGAATTTCGCCGAGGTTATTAAGTGTTATGTGAAGTGTGATTCTGCAGAATGGTATCTGATATCTCTTTGCAGCGGCAAATTCGCTCTTGACTGTGATTTCCGAGTCTGTCTTCGACACAATTTCACAGCTTCTGCAGTCATAAGTAAGGTCATCAAGACCGTGTTTCTGCCATTCGTTTCTCATATGTATGTCGTTATCGGTGGGTGCACGCCAGAAGTTGAATTTTACGGGACTTGCCAGTAAATCCTTGCCTTCGTTTATAATGCGTGTTATATGTCCCTTTGCCTTTTCGATAACGATGCTTGTTTCGCCTGCCGAGAGGGTAAAGAAGCGGTCGTTTTCAATAAGTTCGGGAACAAAGGAAAGAAGTGAATCCACCTCGTCTTTTTCGTCATCCACTACGTTTGCAACTTCCAGTTGTATAAAGCCGACTTCAAAGCCTGAATCGCACCAGAGCGTATCTTGTTTTGAAACAAATCTGAGATTTAAGAAATATTCACCCTCATAGCAGAGGTCGTCACCGTCAAAGAGGTTGTAAGTTTTTCTTGACTGAGGCTGAATTTTAAGTGTGTCAACATATCCTGACTTTACTGCCTTTCCGTTACATTCGAGAGTCCATGACAGGCAAAGGTCCGAAAGGTCGGTAAAGAAACGTCTGTTTTTGATTTGTACAGAGCCGTCCTGAATGTCCATAAGCTCTGCCGTAAAGGGCTGATATGCACTCTTTAATTCCATAAATCCCACATGAAGACGTCTGTCGGGGAAAACAAATCCGTCAACACAGAAGTTGTATTGCGTCGGACTGTCGCCGAAATCTCCGCCGTAGGTGTAGCCGCGTTTTCCGTCGGGCAGCGTGATTTCCACCGAGTGGTCGCAGTATTCCCATACGCATCCGCCGAAGAATGCGTCGTACTTCCAGAACATATCGACGTATTCCTTGATGCCGCCGGGGCCGTTGCCCATGCCGTGTGCATATTCGCAAAGGAAGAAGGGATTTGTCTGAGTTTTGTCCTTTATGTATTTTTCGCATGTTGCAGGGTCGGGATACATATGGCTGTCAAGATCCATTTCAAGTCTGTACTTCTTGGCAAGAGGTGTGTGTTCTGCCGAACAGCTCTCGAAGTGTACAAGGGCATCCTTGTTTCTCGACTTTATGTAGTCACGCATTTTAAGCGGATTCTTGCCCATGCCCGATTCGTTACCGAGCGACCATATTGCAACGCAGGGGTGGTTTTTATCTCTTTCAAAGAGCTTCTTTACACGAAGAAGATAAGCTTCTGTCCAGTCATCGCTGTCGGAGAGCATATCCCATTGGGTAGCACCGTAACCGTCACGCCATAAACACATCCCGTGACATTCAAGGTCTGTTTCGTCTACAACGTAAAGACCGTATTTGTCGCAAAGCTCGTAGAATCTCGGGTCGTCGGGATAGTGGCTTGTTCTAATCATGTTACAGCCCTGCTGTTTTATGATTTTTATGTCGTTTTCCATGTGGTCAAGAGGCACAACATGACCGAGTCTCGGATGGGATTCGTGTCTGTTTACGCCGAGAGCCTTTACCTTTTTGCCGTTGATGTAGATAACTCTGCCCTTCTTTTCGATTCTCTTAAAGCCGACTCTTACAAGCACAACTTCGTCGCCGCAGAAGAGGTAGAGATCGTAAAGATTGGGTGCTTCACTCGACCATAATGAGGGAAGATTTACCTCAATTTTGCCGTTTTTCTTGATGTTTCCGCCGTCGATTTCGTAGCCTTCGGGGGAAAGGAGAAGATAGTCGAGACTTTTCGCCTTTACATATTCGGCATCAACTGAAATAACACCCTTTTTGAAATCATCGGAAAGGACAGGCTTTACAAAGATGTCGGATATTCTTTCTTTGCTTCGACCAAGGATATAAACCTCTCTGAAGATGCCCGAAAGACGCCACATATCCTGGTCTTCGAGGTAGCTCTGAGGGTTCCATTTTACAACAAGAACAGTAATTGTGTTTCTGCCTGCCTTGACGTATTTGTTGATACTGAACTCATTTGTCGAGTGGCTTACTGTTGAGTAGCCGACAAAAGAGCCGTTTATCCAGAGATAGAAGCAACTGTCGACGCCCTCAAAGTTGAGATATAAGTCTCTTTCGCAAAAAGCATCTGTAAGATAGAAATCTCTGTTGTAGACACCGCAAGGGTTATCTGTGGGGACATTTGGCGGGTCCATGATATAGGGATATTCTACGTTTGAGTAGTTTGGTACATCATATCCTCTGTCCAAAAACATCTGCCAGTTTGAGGGTACGGGAAGCTTTCCGGTGAAATCTTCGCCGGAAAGAGAGGCAATATCCTCGTCTATTTCCTCAAAGCTGTTGTAGAAGCGGAAGTTCCATTCACCGCACAGAGTCTTGAAATACTGCGACTTTGTTCTGTCGCCGACCCTTGCTTTTTCAGCATTATCGTAGGGAATAAAATATGCTCTCGGTGCTTCAACACCGATGCTTATGTTTTCGAGTTTTTTGTGCAAAGCTTCTATCTTCATGATTCTTCTCCTTTATAAGAAATATATACAAAATTATTATATCAAGCGGCAGGAAACTTGTCAATCGGTATGATGTTTTTTCTTTGTTTTTTTGGGCAAAAAAACACCCTCGGAAAGAGCTTTTCATTCCGAGAGTATTACGTATTTATTTTTGGAACATGGGTCGTTTGTCCTGTGTGACAACGGCGGTTGACAGCATGAGCTTTATTCTGTTTTCCTGATTGATTTTTGTAGCACCCGAATCGTAGTCGATTGCTACGATATTAGCCTTCGGATACTTTTCCTTGATAGGTTTCATCATGCCCTTGCCGACAATGTGATTGGGAAGACAGCCGAAGGGCTGAGTGCAGACAATGTTTTGCGCACCCTCATGGATAAGCTCAATCATTTCAGCCGTCAGAAGCCAGCCCTCGCCCATTTTTACGCCGAGACTTATAACCTCTTCTGCAAGAGGCGGTATTTCCTTGAACGGCATGGGCGGATTAAACGAGCCTTCCTGCTTTATTGCATTTATAAGATCCTGCTGGAAAGAAGCAAAAAGCTCAAGCAGTACCTTGTAGATTATTGCCGACTTTTTGTTGTAGCCGTAGAGCTTTCTGTCAATAAGTGCGTTGTACATGGTGTAGAGACAGAAGTCTAAAAGTCCCGGTACTACTACCTCTGCACCCTCGGAAACGAGAAAGTCTTCAAGATTGTTATTGCCTAAGGGCGAGAATTTTACGAAGATTTCACCCACAATGCCGACCTTTGGCTTTGGAGTACCCTGCTTTGGAATTTTTGCAAAGTCCTCTATTATAAGGCGGTAGTTTTGTTTTGCCGTCTTTCTTGAAAGCTTGCCTGTTGTCATCTGGCGTGTAAGACGTTCTGTCCACCTGTCGGCAAGTGCCTCGCTGTCGCCTGCATTTACTTCATAGGGCTTTGACTGATTAACCAAGTCCATCATCAGATCGCCGTAGCATATGGCATATGCCAGCCTGTGAAGAATGGGCATGGTGATTTTGAAGGCGCTTTCCTTTTCGAGTCCCGAAAAGTTGAGAGACACTACGGGAATGTAGCCGTAGCCTGCCTTTTCGAGAGCTTTTCTCAAGAGGTGTATATAGTTTGAGGCTCTGCAGCCGCCGCCCGTCTGGGTTATCATAAGCGCAACCTTATGTTTGTCAAATTTTCCGCTGTTCAAGGCATCAATCATCTGACCGATAACAAGCTGGGCAGGGTAGCAGGTGTCGTTGTGAACGTATTTTAGACCTTCATTTATGACATTCTGCCCCATATTATCAAGCAGATGTGTCTTATAGCCGTAGGCATTGAGAATACCAAGCATTATCTTGAAATGTCTCGGCAGCATGGTCGGCACAAGAATTGTATAATCCTTCTTCATCTCTTCGGTGAAGATGGGATATTTTCGTATGTATTTTTCGTTGGTCATACTATCATCCTTTTAAAAGTTAGGAGTTAGGAGTTAGGAGTTAGGAATGAGTTTGGTCGGTTGGATTTATGCCGACCAAACGGGGTTGTTTGTGCGACACAAAAGGTTTGTTTGGCACGAGCGTTGCCCGTGAATTGCCAGCGGTGGCTCACCGCTTCAATTATTTGTTTCTTTCATTGAGGGCACCTATAAGGCTTCGGAGTCTTATCTTTACTGCACCCATGTTTGTGATTTCGTCAATCTTAATCTGGGTGTAGAGCTTTCCGCCCTGTTCAAGAATATCACGTGTTTCGTCGGTGGTGACGGCATCAACGCCGCAACCGAAGTATACAAGCTGGCAAAGCTCGGCATCCTCATTTTCTGTTATGAATTTTGCCGCATTGTATAGCCTTGAATGGTATGTCCACTGGTTGAGAACGTTGACATTGGGCTTCTCGCTTGCCTTTTTCCATACGCTGTCCTCGCTGACAACCACAAAGCTGAGGGACTCGCATAATTTGTCAATACCGTGACCCGTTTCCATGTCGATGTTGTAGGGTCTGCCTGCAAGGACAAGAATGCGTCTTGAGTTCCTTCTTGCAAATTCTATAGCCATTTCGCCTTCGTTTTCAATGGCTGTCATGTATTTTTCGTGTGCTTCATATCCGCATCTGACAGCCGCTTTTACATCCGACTTTGAGATGTCGGTAAAGTATGTTTTAAGGTAGTCGTAAAGTCCCCTTGCAAGCTCCTTTTCGTTACTTATGTTGAGGTAGGGATAGAGGAAGGTGGTTTCTTTCAGCGAATCCATGTTGGAGTGTAAAAGCTCGGAATAGTATGCAACAACGGGACAGTTGAAGTGATTGTCCGCCGCCTTTTCGTCAAAGTTGTATGTAAGACAGGGGTAGAATATGGCATCAACGCCGAGACCGACAAGCTTCTCAATGTGTCCGTGCATGATTTTTGCGGGATAGCATGCCGTGTCGGAGGGTATGCTGTTCTGACCGAGGGAGTAAATTTCTCGGCTTGACATTCCCGAAAGAACCACGTTAAAACCGAGACGGGTGAAAATTGCGTGCCAGAAAGGTGCCAGCTCGTACATTCCAAGCCCGAGAGGGAAGCCGACGCTTCTCTTTGCCGAGGGCGTTTCGGGAAGCGAAAGAATGTAATCTCTCTTGAACTGATGCACGTTGGGGACATCTTCGATAGGTTTTGTGCCTCCGAGCCCCTTTTCGCACTTGTTGCCCGAGATGAACTTTTTGCCGTCGGAAAATGTGTTGACGGTAAGAGAACAGTTGTTGGTACAGCCGCGACAGGTTGCACTCTTTGAAGTATGCGTAAACTCAGAGAGAGCCTCTTTTGTTATTATGGAAGATTCGCCCTGTATGTTGCTCTTTGCATAAAGTGCCGCACCGAAGGCGCCCATAAGACCTGCAATTGAGGGACGTATTACGTTGTGTCCTATTTCCTTTTCAAAGGCACGAAGTACCGCATCGTTGTAGAAGGTGCCGCCCTGAACGACGATGTTTTCGCCAAGCTCCGAGGCTGAGTTTGCCCTTATTACCTTGTAAATTGCATTCTTTACAACGCTGACCGAAAGACCTGCCGAAATGTCGGCAACATCCGCACCGTCCTTCTGCGCCTGCTTTACCGAGGAGTTCATGAAGACTGTGCAGCGTGTACCCAGCTGTACCGGCTTCTCAGCAAAAAGAGCCATCTTTGAAAAGTCGGATACCCCGTACCCCAGGCTCTTTGAAAAGGTCTCGAGGAAGGAGCCGCAACCCGATGAGCATGCCTCGTTCAGCATGATGGAATCAATGGAGTTGTTTCTGACCTTGAAGCATTTGATGTCCTGACCGCCGATGTCTAAGATAAAGTCGACGTCCGGCTTGAAATGCTTTGCCGCACCGAAGTGTGCCATGGTTTCGACTATGCCGAAGTCGATGCCGAAGGCGTGCTTTATAAGCTCCTCGCCGTAGCCTGTAACGGCAGAAGAAGCTATTTTGATTCTGTCGCCACAAAGGGAATATATCTTTTCAAGCTGTCCCCTTACGATTTCAACGGGCTCACCCTTGTTGGAGTCGTAAAATGAGTACAGAATGCCGCAGTCATCATCAATGAGCGTAAGCTTTGTGGTGGTGCTTCCGCAGTCTATGCCGAGATGGGCGTTTCCTGTATAAGAGGAGATGTCCTTTTGTTCGACGGCTGCCTTTTTGTGCCTGTCGGAGAATTCTATATATTCGTCCTTGGTGCTGAATAAAGGCTCTAAGGTCTGCACACTGCTTGCCGCCGCCTTTGCCTTTTCGATTCTTTCGCAAAGCTCGTTATAGCTGAAGCTCACATCCTGCTTTGAGGCGTAGATTGATGCACCGAGGGCAACAGACACCTTTGCGTATTTCGGAAAAACGGTGTTTTCCTCCGAGAGATGCAGTGTTTCGACAAATCGTTTTTTGAGACCTTTATTGAAGCTGATAGGCCCGCCGAGGAACATGACCTTGCCCTCGATTTTTCTGCCCTGTGCAAGACCTGCGATTGTCTGGTTTACAACAGATTGATAGATGCTCGCCGCAATGTCCTCTTTTCTTGCACCCTGATTTAAAAGGGGCTGAATGTCGGTCTTTGCAAATACTCCGCAACGGGAGGCAATGGGGTAAATCTTTTTGCAGTCGAGGGATAAATCGTCAAGCTCGTCGGGTGAAACGTCAAGAAGTGTAGCCATCTGGTCGATAAAAG
Organism: Clostridia bacterium; assembly: GCA_017620655.1. Taxonomy (GTDB): domain Bacteria; phylum Bacillota; class Clostridia; order Oscillospirales; family CAG-382; genus UMGS1387. The sequence continues at coordinate 48,059 of JAGAUT010000004.1, forward strand.
CACCCGTTCCGCCTGCACATGTGCCGTTCATTCTCTGGTCAATGCCGCCGTCAAAGAAGATGATTTTTGCATCCTCGCCGCCAAGCTCTATTACAACGTTTACGTCGGGGGCGATGTTCTTTGCCATCTCTGCCGTGGCAAACACCTCCTGAACAAAGGGAATGTCCGCTTCCTCTGCAAGACCGAGACCTGCCGAGCCGCTTATTGCCGCCTTTATTGTTTTGCCTTCGAGATAGGGACGGGCTTCTTTTACAAGCTCCAGGGTTTTTGCCCTTACCATGGAAAAGTGTCGTTCGTACTTTTCAAAGAGAAGCTTGCTTCCGTCAAGAACCACTATCTTTGCCGTGGTCGAGCCTATATCTATACCGAGTTTTATGAAATTTTCGTTTTGTGGGCGGGTAAATTCTGTCATATCTGCCATTTCTTTTCCTCCGCGAATCAGGTGTATGTAATGTCGGAATATGAAAAGTTTTCTACCTATTTATATTATATCGTCGGGAACAATTCAACAGAATGTTTGAAATTTGGCGTAAACAATTTATAAACTAAAAAATGTCCCATACACCGGGTATGGGACGAATTTCTAGCTATTCTTGATTTTTCCGACAATCCAAAAGATGACAAATGCAACAATATTGGAAATAACAATGCTTGCACCCGTCGGCAAATCGTAGAGGACAGAGGCACAGATTCCGAATAAAAAGCACACCGCCGAGACAATTCCCGAAGTGATAACAACGCTTCTGAAGGTTTTGCAGACACGCATTGATGTGAGGGAGGGGAATATGACAAGGCTGGAAATCAACAGTGCGCCCATAAGTCTCATGCCGAGAACTATCACAAGGGAGGTGAGAACTGCAACGAGGGCATTGTAAACTCCCGCCTTTACGCCCACAGCCTTTGCAAAGCTTTCGTCAAAGGTGACGGCGAAAATTCTGTTGTAGAAAAGAATGAACAGTATAAGCACGGGGATTGACACGGCAAGGCTTACTATTACGTCGCTCTTCGAGAGACCGAGGATTGTGCCGAACATATAGCTGTTGAAGTCCTGATTCATGCCCGTAGTTAAGGATGAAGCAACAACGCCTATGGCAAGTGCACCCGTTGATACAAGAGCCACCGCCGCATCCCCTTTTATTTCACTGCTTTCACCGAGTCTTAGCAGTAGAAATGCCGCAATTACGACAACGGGAATTGCAACCGCCAAAGGTGCAAAGTTCAGTGCCGATGCCACGACTACCGCACCGAAGCCCACATGGGAAAGACCGTCGCCTATCATGGAATAGCGTTTGAGCACAAGGCTGACGCCGAGAAGGGCTGCACATACCGATATAACAATGCCGCCAAATACTGCCCTTTGCATAAAGGGCTGGGAGAACATGAGAACAAGTGTGTCAAGCATTGTCTTCACCTCCCATGAAAATTCTGCCCGCCTCAGAGGAAAGATAGTCGCATGTTTTGCCGAAATACAACTGGCTTCCTCTCAGATGAAGCATGCGGGTTGAATACCTGAGGGCGGCACGGATGTCATGGGAAACCATGATGATTGTTATGCCGTGGTCGCGGTTCAAGTGATAGAGAAGGTCGTACATGTCTTCCGTCGCAACGGGGTCAAGACCCGTAACAGGCTCGTCGAGGAGCAGAAGCGACTCTGTGGCACATAACGCCCTTGCAAGCAGCACTCTCTGTTGCTGACCGCCGGAAAGGTTGCGGTAGCACTTGTTTTTAAGCTCCGAAATGCCGAGTATTGACATGTTGTCAAGAGCTTTTCTTTTGTCGTTTTTTGAGTAAAATCCGAAGAACTTTTTCTTGCCCGCGTTGCCTGTGAGAACAACCTCATAGACCGAGGCGGGAAAGTCCTTCTGGGCGGCTGTCTGCTGGGGAAGATAGCCTATCTGATTCTGCTTTAAGCCTTCGAGAAAATGAAGGTGTCCCGACGAGCATTTCTTTAGTCCCAACAGTGCCTTTATAAGGGTTGATTTACCGCTTCCGTTTTCGCCTACAACGCAGAGGTAGTCACCTCTGTCGACATGGAAATTAAGATTTGTTACCACGTCATGCCCGTCATAGCCGAGACAGACGTTTTTTGCTTCGATGAGTGCCATATTATTCACATAAAGCCTTTCTTAAATTAGCTGCATTCTGCATCATGAGGTCATAGTAGGTGATGCCGTTTTCGAAATCTTCCTTTGAAACGTTGTGGCAGGAATGGAGGGTGAGAATTTCGGCATCGGTGCCCTCGATTACACTGTTTGCAATCTTCTGATTTGAAAATTCTATGGTGAATACATATTTTACGTTTTCTTCTTTTACCTTGTTTGCAAGTTCTGATATTACCTGTGCGCTCGGCTCTGTACTTGAAGAACAGCCTGAGTATGCCGACACATATTCAAAGCCGTATTCCTCAGCCAGATGATAGAACGGGAAACGGTCTGCAACAACTATTTCGTTGCGGACACATTCTTCAAATATTCGCTTGAATGTCTGATGTAGTTCAGCAAGCTGCAATTTTCTTGTGTAATCAAGAAGATTCTTGTTGTATTCTTTCTCGTGTGCCTTGTCAATTTCTGAAAGGGCAGAGGCAATCTTTGTGACTATAAGCTCGACGTTTTTCGGCGAAGTCCAGACGTGTTCGTCATAGGTGTGTTCGTGTCCTTCGTGCGCTTCTTCGTGCTTTTCACCGCCGCATATATCCATAAAGGAAATGACCTTCATATCTTCATTTCCTGCCGATTCGAGAACGTTTTTTACCCATGTGTCGCTTTCACCGCCTGTATAGATAAACAGGTCGCACTCGGAAATCGCCAGAATGTCAGAGGGCGTCGGCTCGTAGGAGTGAACCTCACTGCCGGGGGAAATGAGCATTTTTATCTCGACGTTTTCGACGCCCTTTGTAATCTGTCTTGCAAAATCGTAGTGGGGAAACGCCGTTGCTACAATGGATATTTTGCCGTCATCCGCCATCTTTTCGCCGCCGCAGCCCGAAAGCGTCAGTATTGCTAAAATGCATATAATCAATGCCAATAATCTTTTCATATTACCTCACACATAAAATCGAAATTGAAAATCGTTTTCATTTTGCTTTTTGAGTATATCACAAAGACGGCAGTTTGTCAAGAAAAGTCTGCAAAACGGTGTTGACATGCTTGGGAATATTTTATATAATTTAATCAAATAACGAAAATATATATAATTTCGGATTATTCGGAATCGGGAGGTGCATTTATGTTTTATCCTGTAAAACAGATATCGGTTGACGGTGTATACACTATTATTGATTCAAAAAAGAAACCCGACTTTCACTTTGAGGGCGAAAGCCACCCCTTCTGGGAATTAGTTTACGTCAAGGAGGGAAATGTCGGTATTTCCGCCGATGAAAGAATTTACAGCCTTTCGGCAGGAGATGTAATATTTCACAAGCCCATGGAATTTCACAGAATATGGTCAAGCGAAAACTCAAGCCCCGAGATTTATGTTCTCACCTTTGAGGCAAGCGGCGAGAGGGTGAACGAGCTTGAAAATCTTTCCATCAAGCTTAATGAGGCGAGTATAATTTTGCTTGAAAAATGCGTGAATCTCGGAAAAAAAGCGTTTGACTTCAACAGAGGCAGAATTGTTATAGATGTTATCGACAAAAGGCTGTGTCAGGAATACTGCAACTTTCTTGAGGTGTTCATGCTGTCGCTGGTTTCAAGAGGCTCATCCGAAAAGCTGCCCATTGAATCCTCCTCCGATTCGAGACTTTTCTCGGACGTGGTGCTGTTTTTGCGTGATAACATTGATGAAAAGCTGACTATCGATGTTATTGCCGACAGATTCTTTGTCAGCCGTTCGAGAATAAAGAAGCTCTTTTCCAAATATTCGGGACTTGGCGTTATCGGATATTTCAACAACATGAAAATTCTTGAAGCGGAAAAAATGTTTCGTGCCGGAATGACTGTTTCCGAAACAGCCGAAAAACTCGGCTTTGCAAATCAGTTCTATTTTTCATCCGTATTCAAAAAACACACGAATTTTACCCCGTCTGAGTACAGAAGACTTGAAATGGAAAAAAGTATCACATTTATAAATAAAACGCTTGACAAATAAATAACAATCAGCTATAATCTACGCTGGAACAAGTTGGGAATATAATAAATAGGTAGAAACGTGACAGGAAGTACAGATTTGTTGTGTCCTCCAATAAATTCCCCCACACCCACACAATAGGAATATACACACCATTGAACGAAAATTTTAAGGAGAAAGAAACATTATGAATTTTCAAGACGTATTAACAATGCTTATGGGTCTTGTGCTTTTCCTCTTTGGTATGAACCTTATGGGTGAAGCACTTGAAAAACGTGCGGGAAATAAGCTTCGAGACATTCTTGCAACACTTACTTCCAGCAAAATTAAAGGACTGCTTCTCGGTATGGTGGTTACCTGCGTAATCCAGTCATCTTCCGCAACCACCGTTATGGCAGTAGGCTTTGTAAACTCCGGTCTTATGACACTCGGTCAGGCAATTCCCGTTATTATGGGTGCCAATATCGGTACAACAATTACCTCGTGGATTTTGTCACTTTCGGGACTTTCCGGCAGTGCGTGGTACATCACAATATTCAAGCCCGCAACCTTTGTTCCGATACTTGCCGTAATAGGTATAGTATGCTTTATGTTCCTTAAAAAGGCAAAGTACAATGACTTGGGTCTTATACTTATCGGCTTTTCAACCCTTATGTTCGGTATGGAAACCATGTCGGGTGCCGTTAAGGTGCTTAAAGATGTTCCCGAATTTGCAAGTCTTCTTACAAAGTTTGAAAATCCCATTCTCGGCGTGCTTGCAGGTGCGGTCATTACAGGTATTATCCAGTCATCGTCGGCTTCTGTCGGTATCCTGCAAGCACTTGCCGGAGCTACCGGTGCGGTTACTATAGGTGCAACCGTTCCCATTATTATGGGTCAGAATATCGGTACCTGTGTTACTGCCATGATTTCTTCAGTTGGTGCTAACAAGAACGCAAAGAGAACTGCGGCTGTGCATCTTTATTTCAATATTATAGGTACTGTGGTGTCACTTACTGCGTTTATGATAGTGACAAGCTTTATCACGATTCCCGTTCTTTCGCAGTCAGCCGACCAGTTCAGCATTGCTGTTGTGCATACGGCGTTTAACATTATTTGTACGCTTCTGCTTTTCCCTTTTTCTTCTCAGCTTGAAAAGCTTGCAGTAAAAACAGTCGGAAACAAGAAGGGTGAGGTTGACAAGACCATCATGCTCGACGAACGTCTCATTGCAACTCCTGCGATTGCAATTGCACGCTGTAAGGAAGTCGTAAACGACATGTCGAAACTTTCGGTTGAAGCACTTGACAAAACATTTGATATGTTCGGCAATTTCAGCGACAAGACCTTTGACGAGATTGAAAGACTTGAGAATGAGGTTGACAAGTACGAGGACACCGTCGGCACATACCTTGTAAAGCTTTCAGCTTCAAATCTTACACCTGAAAACTCAAGAGAAGTGACAAAGCTTCTCCACACCATCGGCGACCTTGAAAGACTTTCCGACCATGCGGTAAATATTGCAAAATCCATGCAGGAAATGTTTGACAAAAAGCTTACATTCTCCGAAAAGGCAAATAAGGAAATCGCAACAATGATTGCGGCTGTTCGCGAAATTACGGGGTTGGCACATAACTGCTTTGTTGAAAGCGACCTTAAAACAGCATATCTTGTTGAGCCTCTCGAACAGGTTATTGACTACTTAAAGGCTGAAATCAAAAAGGGACACATTCAGAGACTTCAGAAGGAAGAATGTACAATCGAAATGGGCTTTGTGCTTTCCGACCTTATTACAAATCTTGAACGTGTTTCCGACCATTGCTCAAATATCGCAGGCTACGTAATCGAGCTTACAAAGGACGGGCTTTCCTTGCACGAATACTATCACGAAATCAAGGACGGCGACGACTTCAGAACAGAGTACTTCAACAAGAAGTATAAGATGTACATGGAAAAGTACGCACTCAATGCAGAATAATTGCAAAACAAAAAGCCACCCGAGAGGGTGGCTTTGATATTTATACGCTATGCTTCAACCTTGTATCCAACCGAATATTCTTCACCCGGCTTTAACATTGTGATGTAGGGCTTGTCCTCAAACTTTCCGCTTTCGCCGATTATCGGAGGAAGTCCGTTCCAGGGTTCGAGGCAGAGATAGGGTGACTGTTTGCCGGGTGCTGTCCAGAGAACAAGCTCCTTGAAGCCTGTGTAGTCGAATGTAAGGTGAACATCGTTTGTTTCCTTGTTGACAATGGAAACCTTGTCACTCTTTACGCCCTTGACAAAGAGTGCATCTACGTCGAAGTCTGCGTACTTGAGTTCCCATTCTTTGCCTTCGAGTCTCTTTTCGATAACAAACTCGTCGCAGTACCGGGATTTTTCATCGCAGTGACCGATGTCGCAGTTTTCGTTCTGTTCAAATACAAGCTTGTAAGCCTCGATGCCTTCGGGGAGAAGGAAGCCGGGATGTCCGCCTACGCAGAAGGGCATGTCACGGCTGTCAAGATTCTTTACCGTAAATGTGGTGGAGAAACCGCTGTCGGAAATTTCGTGTGTTATCTTGAAGGAGAACTTGAAGGGATAATTCTTGAGTGTTTCGGATGTTTCGCGAAGCTCAAATACAACCTTTGTATCACTTGATTCGATAAGACTGAGCTCACTCTGTCTTACAAAACCGTGGCGTGTAGGGATTTCGCATTCCTTGCCTTCAATAAGGGTTTTGCCGTCAACGAGACTGCTGACAAAAGGGAAAAGGGCAGGGGCTCTGCCGGGCCAGTACTTTTCGTCGCCTGTCCATACGTATTCCTTGCCGTTCTTCTTGTAGGAGATAAGCTCGCCGCCGAGAGTTCTTGCGGTAGCTTCGATGCCGTTTTTCTTTAATGTTACGTTCATGGTGTGCCTCCTTAGTGAATTTTTATTTTACAGCTATAGTATAAAACAAAAACGTATTTTTTTCAAGTGTCCGGGTTGACTTTTTGATTATATTTGTGTAGAATGATTGTGTTATTAAACAATCCTCCCGTCACGCCGATGCGTGCCACCCTCCTTTACACAAGGAGGGCTTGTCGATGCGTATCCCGGCTCCCTTGTGCAAAGGGAGCTGTCGAGCTTGCGAGACTGAGGGATTGTAAAAAATAAAGGAATGATTATATGTCACAAAAATACGATGTTGCGGCATTTATATGGCCGTCTTATACGGGCGATGAACCCAGAAGCAGAATCTTCTGGCCCGAGGGCTACGGCGAATGGCAGACTGTAAAGGCGTTCAAGGGGTATATACCTGAAGAAAAATGGCCGAGAAAACCGCTGTGGGGATATGTCAATGAAGCTGACCCCTATGTTATGGAAATGGAAATTGAGGCTGCGGCAAGCCACGGCGTAAATGTATTTATCTATGACTGGTACTGGTTTGACGGACGCCCTTTTCTTGAACAGTGCCTTGACAACGGTTACCTTAAGGCGCGAAATAACGATAAGGTAAAGTTCTATATCATGTGGGCAAACCACACGGCAACGTCTCTTTGGGATAAGAGAACGGCAGAGCTCGGCGTTCCGATATGGGACGGCGCCGTTGACAGAAAGAATTTCGATATAATTGTCCGCAAGACGATTGATATGTACTTCTCCCATCCGTCATATTATAAGATAGACGGCAAGCCTGTGTATATGATTTACGACCTTGCGAATTTAATCAGAGGTCTCGGCGGTATGGAAGAAACAAAAAAGGCACTGGATTATTTCAGAGAAGAAACGGTAAAGGCAGGCTATCCCGGTCTTGAGCTTCAGTTGACTCTCAGGAGCGAAGGCACTATGAATGAGACGGGCTTTGATGCGGCATTCGAGGGAAATCTTGTTGATGCGGTGCATACCCTCGGCTTTGACAGCGTGACCCACTATCAGTTCGCCCACTTTGCAAATCTTGACAGAGACTATCTTGAAATACTTGAAGAAGCAAAACAAGAATGGGCAAAGATGGAAAAGATGTTTAATATTCCTTATTACCCCCACATTTCGCTGGGCTGGGATACTTCCCCGAGATACAATAAGCTGACAGGCGCGGTGGTGAGAAACAACACTCCCGAAAACATCAAAAAAGGAATGGAAATGGCAAAGGCATATATCGACTCGCATAAGAATCTCAAAGCACCTCTTGTCACCGTCAACAGTTGGAACGAATGGACAGAGACCAGCTACCTTGAACCCGATGACCTCTACGGCTACGGATATCTTGAAGCAATAAGAGATACATTTAAAAGGTAATAATTAAAGCCGACAGTTTTCTGTCGGCTTTTTGTTTGTGTTATGGGATTACTTTAAATATCTGTCTGCAAAGTCCATAAAGAGTTTCCAGTCGTGTTCTTCAAGGTTGTGGTCGCCGGGTGCTCTGTGGTAGGCAATTGTACCTTCATGATAAGGTTTGTTGATTTCGACCTTTTCGTCGTCCATGATAAAACCGGGAAGTCCGTAAAGCTCATATACGGGAGAAGCAAGCTTGCAGGAACGAAGTTCTTCATCGGGACCTGCCCATGCATCTTCCTCGTTGCTCTTGACATATAGAGGTCTCGGCGCAATTGCGGCAAGTAACATATGCTGGTCGCAGGGAAGCATTTCTTCTCTTTCGTTGAACTTGTGATAATTGCCGCAGAACCAGTCGGAAATGTTTATGTTCCATATGCGCTCAACACCTTCGCTGTCGCCCCGTGTGAATGCCGCACCCGAACAACCTGAATCGTTGGAAATGCAAAGGGCAAATCTTTTGTCTGTTGCCGATGCCCAGAGAGCCGCTTTGCCTGCACGGGAGTGACCTGAAATTGCAACCTTTGTGTGTTCAACATCGATGTCTGTTTCGAGATAGTCCATGATTCTCGAAGCACCGTACGCCCATCCTGAAACATTGCCCCATGAACGGTTGTCTCTGTCACTTGCATCGGGTTGTACTGCGGCGAAAACGCCCTTTTTGAATTCAGGCTTGTGTATCCAGTCGGGAGAAACATCAAGTGTTGACATTACCGCACAGCCGTAACCTCTTTTTGCGATTTCCGCTATGGGTAAAAAGTAGTTTTCGGGGTTGTTTACGGGATCAACCTTCTGCATGTGTGATTCGTTGAGTACGTGAAGGAAAACAGGCACAGGAGTTTTTTTATAGCATTCTTTGGGAAGGAAAAGGGTAAAGGGCATTGAAAAGCCGAGGAAGGATATTGTGATGTCCTTCTTCACGAGAGGGTAGGACATGTAGTCCTCTGTAATTCTGTCAACGCTGAAGGATAAATCGTGGGGCTTTTCCATGGGTCTTACGCCGTATATGAAGTTTGATAAAAGCACCATGATTTCTTCTCGTCTGTAGGTTTCCCAATCGTATACGTTCTGTATTTTTTCTCCGCTTATTGAAATCAGCGGATCAAGGCGTGAGTAGTCCATGAACTGTTCTCCTTGAGTCTGAATTTTAATATTGTATTCAGTATAATACTTTATTCGGATTTGTCAATAGAATATTTGCCGTGATAAAAAATAATTTGCATAAAAACTTTGCCTTTGGAAATAAGGCTGATTTTTGAAGTAAAATGAAGTGCAGGAAGTCTGATTTTGACGGATTTCCTGCATTTTTGCATAAGCCGACGCGAAAAAATTCGAATAAAGCTCCGGTGATTAAATCTCCTACAGCATTTTTTACCGAAAAACATAAAAATCCGTAAAAAATGTGCAATTTTTGACATATTTTATATAAAGTATTGACTTTTCTGCGACTTGTGATTATAATATAAAATGAATAATCTCTTTTATAATTATTCAAATAAGAATTTCTGGAGGTAACTCAAATGAAGAAGACATTAAGTCTCGTACTTGCACTCCTCATGGTTATGGCAGTTGCTCTTACTGCTTGTACTCCTGCAGATCCTGCAGCTTCCGGTGCAAATCTCGAAAACAACGAAGAAAAGACAGTTGACAAGATCGTTCTTGCAACAGGCGGCCCCACAGGTACATACTATGCATACGGTATGGCTATGGGTACAATCCTTGCTGAAAAGACAGGCATCAAGGTTGACGCTATTTCCACAGGCGCATCCAAGGCTAACATCCAGTCCATCCAGCTCGGTGAAGTAGACATGGCAGTTGTTCAGAACGACGTTATGTACTATGCATACACAGGCACAGACCTCTTCACAGGCGAACAGACACAGGATTTCCAGGCTATGGCTATCCTTTATCCCGAACTTTGCCAGATCATCGCTTCCAAGGAAAGCGGCATCGAGACAGTTGCTGACCTTGCAGGTAAGCGTGTATCCGTCGGCGACGCAGGCAGCGGTGTTGAATTCAATGCAAAGCAGATCCTCGAAGCTTACGGCATCGACATGGACAAGGATATCCAGAAGCAGAACCTCGGCTTCGGTCCTTCCGCTGACGCTCTCAGAGACGGCAAGATCGACGCATTCTTCTGCGTAGCAGGTATTCCTACAACAGCTATCACAGACCTTGCTATGGGTACAGACATCACAGTTGTTGCAGTTGAAGATGACAAGTTTGCTTCCCTCAAGGAAAAGTACGGCTTCTATACACAGCAGGCTGTTCCCGCAGGCACATACAACGGCATGGAAGAAGATGTTATGACAGTTGCAGTTATGGCAACATACATCGTTGACAAGGATCTTCCCGAAAAGGCAGTTTATGACCTCACAAAGGCTATGTTCGAAAATAAGGACGCTATCGCAGCTGCTCACGTTAAGGGTGCTGAACTCAACGCAGAAACAGCTATCGACGGTATCCCCGCAGAAGTACCCCTCCATCCCGGTGCTGCAAAGCACTACAAGGAAATCGGCGTACTTGCTGAATAATAACTGAATATCATTCAATGAGAAAATATTCAATCGCAGCCGTAATTGCTTTGGCGATTACGGCTGTGATGTTGTGTTTAAACTCCTGTGAGGACAAGGGAGATAAGAAAATTGTCCTGTGCTACTCTGATACCGACGAGATAATTGCAAGCTTTGAGGGGGATGAGGGCAGTGAATTTTCTGTTGAGTTTATACATTCCGTAAACCAGAGTCCCGTAAAGGATGTCTTTCGCGTTGAGAACGGACAGATTGTGGCGGCAAGAACAATCTATTCGGCGTTCGGCGCAGGCGTGCAGACAGAAATTGAGGACGGACAGAAGCTTGAATTTGACGAGGACGGAAACATGGTTGTGTCGGGATTTGACATTGTGTTCCCGAGGGTTGACTACCTTGTGGGTACCGTCTCTGACCATATACTCGAAATTCAGGGGGAATCTATAAGCTTAAGAGACTTGTGCGGCAGAAACGCACATGTATATTTTGCGATAAGGTAACAATAACGGTTTTTGACATAATGGAAAGGGTTGATTGAAGTAATGTCAGAAAATATTGAAATCAAAGAAACACCCATAAACGCCGACGACTTAATGGCGGAATTTGACAGAGAGTCAAATACAAGACGTTTTTCGGGCTGGCGTGCACTGCTTGTAAAGGTGTTGTTTATTGCCTTTGCGGTGTTCTGCTTCGGTACAAGATTCTTTACACTTCCCGAACAGGTAAGAATGTCTTCTTTCCTCGGAGTTGTAATGTTCCTTGGCTTCCTTATATATCCTACATATAAGAAGCAGTCCAAGAAAATCAACTACATTCCGGTATATGACTTTGTTCTTGCAATAGTTGCGGCAACACCCTATTTCTATTATGCGCTGAACTTTGACGCTATCACAAGAAAAGCGGCAATGATCCAGATGGACATGACGGCAATGATTATGGGCGTTGTGGGAATAGTCATGCTCTTTGAACTCTGCAGACGTGCTGTAGGTATTCCGATTCTCTTTGTTGCTGGCGGCTTTATTTGCTACGCATTCTATTACGGCAAGACATGGACTTCAATTGTCTACAATATATTCTATACAACAAGCGGTATTCCCGGAACACCCCTTAATGTATGCTCTACATTTATCGTGTTCTTTATTATCTTCGGTGCATTCCTTGAAAAGACGGGTATAGGTAACTTCTTCGTTGACCTTGCAAATTCCGTTGCCGGCTGGGCTTCGGGCGGTCCTGCAAAGGTTGCGGTTATCTCCTCGGCGCTTGAGGGTATGTATTCCGGTTCTTCCGTTGCAAACACCGTAGGAAGCGGCTCCATTACAATTCCTACCATGAAGAAAATCGGTTATAGACCCGAGTTTGCGGCGGCTGTTGAAGCGGCGGCATCAACCGGCGGTCAGATTATGCCTCCCATCATGGGTGCTGCGGCGTTCCTCATGTCCGAAATGACGGGTATTCCCTATGCGACAATTGCGGTTTCCGCAATCTTACCTGCTGTGCTTTATTTTGCTGGCATCTTCATGATGATTCACTTTGAAGCAAAGAAGCTGGGTCTTAAGGGACTTCCCAAGGAAAGCATTCCTAACTTCTTCAAGCTTTTCTTCAAAAAGGGATATCTTCTTATTCCTATTGTTGTGCTTGTTGCAATGATGTCCTTTGGCTCAACTCCTGCAATGAGTGCTTGTATGGCTATTATCACGACACTTGCGATTATGCTTCTTACAGACATTGTAAATGTAATAAGACATCATGAGTTTACTCCCGTGATTCTTCTTCATATCGTTCCCGTAATCGTGTTCCTTGCACTTTATCTCGGAATGAATATGGGACTTGAAAATGCGGCACTTCTTGCAGGCGTTTGCTACATTGCGGTTGCATGGATTAATAAGCACACAAGAGAATCGGGTAAAATAGCCGTTGACGCTCTTGAAGCGGGTATCAAGAATACAATGGGCGTTTCCCTTGCCTGCGCACTTGCAGGTATCATCGCAGGCGTTGTAACCCTTACAAGTCTCGGCTCAACACTTCTTGATATCATCGTTCCTATTGCACAGAACAACCTCTTTATCGCACTTTTCCTCACAATGATATGCTGTATAGTTCTCGGTATGGGTGTTCCCACAACCGCAAACTACCTTATCATGGCAACCATTACTGCGCCTATTCTTATAAAGATGGGTATTCCCGTTCTTGCGGCGCATATGTTCGTATTCTACTTCGGTATCGTTGCGGATATCACTCCTCCCGTTGCCCTTGCGGCATATGCGGGCAGTGCCATTGCAGGCTCCAATCCCTTGAAGACGGGTGTCAATGCCACAAGACTTGCGATTACAGCGTTCATTATTCCTTACATCTTTGCATATAATCCCAAGATGCTCTTTATCGGTGCAAATGCACTTGACGTTGTAATAATCGTTGTTACTGCCTGCATCGGTATCTTCGCTCTTTCGGCGGCACTTGAAGGATATATGTTCAGAAAGATGAAGTTCTACGAAATCATTCCTCTTCTTGTCGGCGGTATTCTTCTTATCATTCCCGATCATCTGCTCAGTGCAATCGGACTTGCGGTTGTGGCAGTTATCATTGTTATTCAGGCACTTGAAAGAAGAAACGACAAGAAACACGGCATAAATTAAGTAAATGTAACATTCGGCGTCCGTGTAAAATCGGGCGCCGAAGATTTGTTTGAAATATTTTGAAAAAACACTTGACAAACGCAAAAGAGTGTGTTATTATACTTAGGACAAAGAAGCAGAGCAATCTCACCCGGCGTTAATTGCGACGTAAGGTTAATATCTTATCGGCACCGATGTTACGGGGCAGGAGTGGGTATTGTTTTGCGAAGGTTTGTTACCTTCGTTTTTTTATTGTCAGCCGAAAGGTATTTTTTTTGGAGGTGTTATCCATAGCAACTAAGGAACTTTGCATCAACGAATAAATCAAAGCTAAAGAAGTAAGACTTATTAATGTCGCAGGCGAACAGCTTGGTGTTATAGCGACATCAAAGGCTCTCTCCATGGCGTACGAAAAGGGTCTTGACCTCGTTGAAATCGCTCCCAACTCTGCACCGCCCGTATGCAGGATTATGGACTACGGCAAGTACAGATTTGAAAGAGAGAAGAAGGAATAGGAACAGAGAAAGAAGCAGACAACAATCGATATCAAGGAAATTCAGCTTTCCTGCAGAATCGATACCCATGACTTTGAAACAAAGCTCAAGCACGCAAGAAAGTTTCTTGAAGGCGGCGCCAAGGTTAAGGTTTGTATCAGATTCAAGGGTAGAGAACTCAGCCACACTGCAATCGGACTTGAAGTAATAACAAAGTTCGGCGAAGCATGCGAGGATATCGGTGTTATCGAAAAGAAGCCGGTTCTTGACGGCAAACAGATGATTATGTTCTTGAACTCCAAGCAGAATGTTCCACAGGGCGGTTCCAAAAAAGCACCTAAGGCGGAATAAACAGGCAAGGGCGACACAAAACAGTATTTTATAATTGAAAGGAATGTTATCAAATGGGAAAGCAGAAGTCACACAAGGCTACAGCAAAACGTTTCAGCGTTACTAAGGGCGGCAAGGTAAAGTACAATCAGAGCCTCAGACGTCATAAGCTCGGTATCAAGACTCCTAAGAGAAAGCGTCAGCTCAGAGGCGGCGCAATCCTCAGCGAAAGCTTCGCACCTACAGTAAAGAAGCTTATTCCTTACGCATAAGCGTAAAAAACAACCTAAATTTGAATATCGAAAGGAAAGTGACATAAATGGCAAGAGTAAAAGGCGCTCTTATGACAAGAAAGAGACGCAATAAGATATTAAAGGCTGCAAAGGGTTATTGGGGTGCAAAGAGCAAGCACTTCAA
>JAGAUT010000038.1 GCA_017620655.1 Clostridia bacterium
ATTTCTCCTTATGAAGAAGTAATTCCCGTTATCGGCTTCTACGACGAAGGTATTCCCGAAGTTTCAGACTGGGAAATCAAATTCCAGGTTGAACACGGCTACGATTTCCAGCAGTATTGCTGGTTTGTTGGAAGCCAGTCTGTTGCGATGAAGTCTCCGAGACTTACAGATGCTCTGCATAAGGGCTATTTTAATGCAAAATACAGTGATATGGAAAAGTTCGTAATTATGTGGGAAAATGCCGGTTCTAAAAATGTTACATATGATTACTTCCGTGACTTTATATGGACCTATTGGGTTGACTGGTATCTTACAGACTCAAGATACATGACCATCGATAATAAACCTGTAATCAACCTCTATCTGTATAACAACTTTGTTGACCAAGTTGGCGGCGGTTCTAAGGATAAAGCAAAAGAAGCCATCGAATTTATGGATGCCGAATGTAAGAAGCTGGGTTATGACGGTGTTATTATACTGTTCTGCGATAACCTTGCAAATGCACAGCGTGCTAAGGATATTAAGTCAATTGGTGCAGATGCGGTTATTTCTTATACCCTTGGCGAAATGAGCTATGATGCACAGTATCAGAAGGACGGTATGAATAAATACTTTGACCTTGGTGACGGCGGCGGTGTTACGTTCCTGCCTTCTATCGGTGTAGGCTTTAACGATATCGGCTGGAACGGCGGAAGAACTCCTCTTGCAACACCTAAAGCACATGAAGAAGTTTTCAACTGGGTAAAAAATGAATACCTACCTAAGGTTGCCGAGAGAGAAACAGGTGAAAATTCCTGGATGAGTAAGTTTGTTGTTGCAACAACATGGAACGAATTCGGAGAAGGACATTTTATTTTCCCGACAAATGTAAATAAGTTTGGCTATGTTGATGCGGCAAGGGCAACACTTTCTGCTGTTGCAGGTACAAATGACAGTGCTCACTTCGATGTTGAACCTACAATAAATCAGAAGTCAAGACTTGGTTATCTTTACCCTGCAGTCAATTCACCGATGAAGCGTTTGTATATGCTTGATAACTCATCAGGTACAACGGGTAATGATTATTCAAAGAATATTCCTGCACTTACTTGGGATTTCGAAGAAAACGGCGAAGAACTTGTCAAGAATTGGCAGGGATGGAATTCGAAGGAAATTTCCAAGATGGAATATAATGCCGAAGAAAAGGCTTTCCAGATTATAACAACGGGAAATGACCCCTCAATCAGATGGAATCCTGCAAACCAGCTTAATCTTAAGGCTAAGGAGGCAAAGATTCTCCATGTAAGAATGAAGGTTTCAGCAGGTGCTACATCCTCGTTTGAAATATTCTGGATGAATCCCACTGATTCAACATATTCGGGTGCAAAGGGTTCAAACTTCAAGGTACTCGGTAACGGTGAATACAACGACTATTATTTTGATATGTCATCCAAGGCTACATGGTCGGGTGATATTACGTCTTTGAGACTTGACCCTATAGGTGAGCCTTCAGATGTATATATCAAGAAGATTGAATTCCTTACCGATAAGGTCGCAGGAGCTACAACAATTGTTATTGACGGTGCGGCTGTTGAATATTCCGAAGACTTTATAAAGAAGTCGGGGGATGAAATCTTTATCGCAGGCGACCCTGATAAGGGCTTCTATTCACTTCTCAATCTTTACTACGAGTGGGATAGATGGAACGGCATACTTACCGTTAAGACAAATGGCGGAGATATTCTTACATTTACTGTCGGCAGTGATATGGTTAAAGTAAGCGGTAAAGAAGAAAAACTTCCTTCTCAAGTGGACGTTGTTGACGGTATTGTAAGAGTTCCGTTCCTCTTTATCTGTCAAAAGGCAGGATATGACGTTGAAATAAAGAACGATACTTACAGCATTACGGTGCGTGAAGGTCTTGCCGAAAGAATTGAAGCTGAATCAAAGAAAGCAAACTGGTTTGAATTTAATACAACAGGCGATACTCAAGGCTGGGCAGTAAATAACGGACAAGGTTCTGTTCTTAACGGTTATTTCGGATTTACAGCATCTCCTGTTTCGGGTTCCTCAACGGGTTATGACCCATCAATTTCTCATAAGGCTCTCAACGTTCCTATTTCCTATTACAAGACATTTGAGTGTAGGATGAAAGTCGTTCTTGAAGAAGGTGTAACACCTGATACATCCAAGGTTTATTTTGCTACAGATGTTGACGGCGGTCTTTCAGAAGCCAAAACGCTCAGATTTAACCTTACTGATTATGAACCCGATGCTCAGGGATATTATGTAATTACCCTTGATGCCTCGGCAAATCAGAACTGGAGAGGTTCGGTAAATCAAATAAGGTTTGACCCCACAAACTTCGGCGGATATTATGAAATCGACTATATAAGATTTATTGCAGATGAAGCATATGAAGCTGAACTTGAAAAGGCAGAACAAGAAGCGAAGGAAAAGAATAAACTTCTTTATGCGGTAGACGAAGGTGCTCCTTTCTATATTCAGAATGCGGATGCAGAACTTACTACATCCAATGCAAACCTCAGAAAGAACACAACAATAGTTGAAGATGAACTCATTGAAGGTAACCACGCATACCTTGTTACCCCTGAAAATCTTACGGGTAAGAGCTGGGTATATTTCCTTGCTCCAACAAGATTTAAACCCGGTGCAACATATAAGGTTTCTTTTGATGTAAGAGTTGTTTGCGACCAACACGGAAATCCCGCAGAGAACGCTCTTCTAAGTTGGAACATGAGGTATGCCGAAATGGTTGATGGTCAGCTTAAACAGACAGTAAATCACTATCAGCCATATAAAGACCGCCGCATTTCAACAAGCGACGGTTGGGTTCACTTTGAATTTGAGCACACCGTGCTTGAAAACATTCCCGATGCAAGACAGCATGACGTATTTGCAGTCTTCATGGACCCCAATGAAGGCGGGGAAGACGGCTATATCAATTACACATACATGATTGACAATATCAAAGTTGAGGCTATCGGTTAATACTTTAGAATCGGAACGTTTCGGCGTTCCGATTTTTTTGTGCAAAAACACTAAATTTGTAAAAGTATTTTTGTGACTGTAAAATCTTAAAAAAACACAAACCGACTTGAAAAGTGACAACAAATATGTTAATATTGTATTTGTCAATTCATGTACTTTGATGCAAAAACAAAAAAAGGAGAAAAATGATTATGAAGAAAACGACACTCGTAAAGCTTCTTTGCATTCTTGTTGCAGTGTTTACACTTGCAACAGTTGCATCAGCGGCAGGCTTTACAAAGACAAATTCCTATGCAGACGGTACTTTCAGTGATGTAAAGAGTACATCTTGGTACGCAAAGGAAGTAGCATCGGCATATGAACTCGGATTCATGAACGGTAAGGGTGAAGGTACATTTGCACCCGACGGTAACGTAACAGTTGCAGAAGCTATTACAATGGCGGCTCGTGTTCATGCAATCTATAACGGTAAGGAAATAGCAAAGACCGAAGGTAAGTGGTACGATATGTATGTTCAGTACGCACTTGCAAACGGAATTATTGCTGAAGGTCAATATACAAACTATGACAGAAATATCATGAGATATGAAATGGCTGTTATGTTTGCAGATTCCATGCCCTCATCTTACTTTGCGGCAAAGAACGATGTTAAGACAATACCTGACGTTGACCCTGCAGAAGAATATCACGATAAGCTCATGATGCTCTATAAGGCAGGCGTTGTAATGGGCTCTACCGAATACGGTGATTTTCTTGCAACAAACTCCATTAAGAGAAGTGAAACAGCAGCTATAATCAACAGAGTTGCACTTCCCGAAAACAGACAGCAGAAGACTCTTAAGGAATACGGCGACAGAGATCAGGCTGTTTTCCTTATTGATGACTATGAAATGACAAGAATGGTCAATGGTGTTAAAAAGCTTAATTCTGCTTATACTTTTGAAAATACAGGTAACTTCAATATTGATACAACAGACTCTTCCAATAACGGTCTTGCTGATGACAGCGATACAAGTTTTGTTGCTATGCACAGAAATGTTACTGTACAGAACAAGGGTGTTGTTTACTTTGATACGGCATTTACAGTAAGCGGCGATAACGGTGCAAAAATTTATTTTTCAGACAGTGAAGGCAATATTCTTTTTGAACTTTATCAGAAGAACAAGAAGTTTATAGCAAAGGGCGATTCTGAAGTTGATACAGGTGCTGCTGTTGCTGACAGCAATACACTTTATGCAGAGCTTGATCTTGATGCTAAGAAGGCACTCGTAGTTCATAACGGCATAGAAATCGGCACATTTGATATGTCTTCTAAGGCAAAAGATATTGCAAGAGTTTCTTTCTCTACATCCAAGGAATATAAATCACTCTTCGCAATCAAGGAAGTTCATATGTATGTAAACTACAATGTTTACGATACATTCCGTACAGATATTGCAGGCACTGTTCCTTACGGCTGGGAGACAGAAGGTGACGTTAAGATTTCTACAATGAACAGTGACAAGGACGTAAACAGTGTTACCATCACAGGCAAGGGTACTGCAAAGAAGTCATTCGATGCAATTTCTGACAAGTTCGTTCTTGAAACATTTGTATTTGCTCCTGCTGGTCAGTCCGGCTCAGTTATGTATAAGAGCGGCGACACTGTTGCGGTTAAGGTTGATATGAAGGACGGTAAACTTACAAGCGATGGTAAGGAGCTTCGTTCTTATCATACAAACGTATGGCAGCTTATAAGAGTTGAAGCAGATACTGAAAAGAATACAGCTCTTATCAAGATTAACGGCAAGAACACTATTACTGTTCCTTTTACAGTTGATTCTGTTGATAATATTGAAATCACATCCGAATCAACAGGGGATTTCTGGTTTGATGACGTTGAAGTGTATAATGTTTATGACTACGCCGACTACTGTCCTACACCTGTTCCCGTTAATAACGACGATTACTATGTAGGTATGAGCGTATGTTCCCTCTGGAGAGAAGGTTCTCACTACGGTTGGGACTGCGTATCTCCCTATGAGGAAATCACACCTGTTCTCGGCTACTATGACGAAGGTCTTCCTGAAGTAGCTGACTGGGAAACAAAGATGCTCGTAGAACACGGTTTCGACTTCCAGCACTATTGCTGGTACCTCGGTAACGGTGCATCTATCATCAAGGAACCCAGACTCACAGATGCGGCTCTTCATGATGGATATTTCAACTCTAAGTATTCCAATATGATTGACTTTATGATCATGTGGGAAAATAACGCAAATGCTAATTGTAAGAACTTCAATGACTTTATGAATATCTGGAACTACTGGTGCGACTGGTACTTCTCCGATTCAAGATATTTTGCAATTAATAACAAGCCTGTTCTTACAATTTATCGCTATCAGAAATTTATTGAATGCTTTGGCAGTGAAGCAGAAGCTAAGAAGGCTATTGATTTCATGAAGGAAGATATCAAAAAGCTCGGTTATGACGGCATGATAATTCTCATGTGCGACAGGGGTAATGATGCTGCACAGAATAAGAAGTTTGCAAATATCGGTGCTGATGCAATGGTAGCATACACATTCGGCGAAGCTTCTTACGATGCACAGTACCAGAAGGACGCTATGGAAGCGGCTCTCAAGGCTGGTTCTCTTCCTTTCCTTCCTTCAGTCGGTGTCGGCTTTAACGATCTCGGCTGGACTGAAATCAGAACTCCTTTGGCAACAGCAGAAACACACAAGGAAGTTTACCAGTGGGCAAAGGATACATACCTTCCCAAGGTAGGAGCAAAGTATAAGAGTCAGGATTGGTTTGACAACTTTGTTTTTGCTACAACTTGGAACGAATTCGGTGAAGGCCACTACATTCTTCCTACTAATGTATGCGGCTTCGGATATCTTGATGGTACAAGAGCTACATTCTCTTCTGTAGCAGGTACAGACGATAAGGCCCACTTTGATGTTGAACCTACAATTACGCAGAAGAAGAGACTCGGTTACCTCTATCCTGCAACAACAGTTCCCATGAGAAAGCAGAGCCTTGATGAAGAAGGCAGCAATGTTGCTAACAATAAGCCTGTTATCGAATGGAATTTTGAAGATGAAGCAGACTGCATGTACTGGACAACAATGATGAATACATCTGCACCAAAGTACGACGCAGAAAGAAAAGCTCTTGTTGGTACAACTACAACAAATGATGCTGCAATCAGGACACTTGATATAGAAGAAAATTACTTTGACGCTTCTCTCGCCAAGCACCTTCTTATTACACTTGATACAAAGGGCAAGGCTGTCAGCGGCAATATGTTCTTCAGGCACAACTCTGCTGACAACTGGTCAGGCTCAAAGGGCTTTAACTTCAGTGCTGCAGCAATTGACGGATATCAGAATGTTGTCGTTGATCTTTCTTCCAATGTAAACTGGAAGGACGAAATCCAGGGTCTCAGATTTGACCCCAACGATATTGCTAATGAAGAATATGTAATCAAGAGAATTGCATTCCTTTCGGATATGAGTGAAGGCTCTGTTGTTCTTACAGTTGATAAGACTCCTCATGTTCTTTCAGCAAAGCAGGTAAAGAGAGTAGGTAACGACGTTTACGTTGCCGGCAATCCTTCTGACGGTTTCTATTCTATCCACAATCTTTATTACGAATATAACAGAGTAAACGGCACACTTATGATTAAGTCTGACAACGGTAAGAAAATGAATCTTGTAGTTGGCTCCGACGTTGCCGTTATTAACGGTAAAGAAAAGAAGCTCTCTGCGAAGATTGATATTTATGACGGTCTTGTATTCGTTCCCCTTAAGGAAATCTACGATATGGCTGGTTTCAAGTACAGTGTTGATAAGGACGGAAACTTTACTGTTTCTGTAAGACCTGAAGACATCGTTAATGCCGCAACAGAAAGAGTTCTTAACGAATTCGAATTTAATGTAGCAGGCGATACAGAAAACTGGGTTGCAAAGTGTAGTACAGGTAACGTAGCTAACGGTGTGTTCGGATTTACAGCAACACCTGTTGACTCTACACACACAGGTTTTGACCCTCAGATTCAGATTAGCGGTGCGAGAGTTGATACCAAGTACTACAAGAATATGGAAGTTCGTTTCAGAATTTCTCTTGCTGATGAAAGTGCAAAACCCGATGAGTCAAAGGTTTACTTTGATACTGATAAGGAACCCGGTCTTGCAGAAAATAAGACTGTTTCCTTTGATGTTAATGAGTACGAACCCGATGCTCAGGGCTTCTATACAGTAAATCTCGATATGACAGTAAACGAAAGTTGGAATGGCATTGTTAATACAATTCGTTTTGACCCTGCAAACTTTGAAGGTTACTATGAAGTAGACTACATCAGATTCTATGCTGATGAAAAGTATAAGGAAGAACTCAAGAAGCTTCAGGAAGAAGAAAAGAAGAAGGCTGAACTCAGAAAGGCAGCAGATAACGGCGGTCCTTTCTACCTTGAAAATGCTGATGCTGAAGACCTTGGTGCGGAACTTTCTACACTTGCAGTTACAACAAAGCTTACAATCGTTGAAGATGATCTTCGCAAGGGTAACCACGCTTATCTCCTTACTCCTAATATGGATAAGCAAACCTGGTCGTATTTTGTAGTTCCTACAAGATATAAAGCAGGTGTTACTTATAAGGTTGATTTTGATCTCAGACTTGTTTCCGATCATATCGGCGAACCTGTTGAAACAAAGGTTGTTGTTAATCCCAGATATACTGAAAAATCAGATGGCGCTATAAAGGAAAACGTTGACCACCCCGAAAACGGACAGGCTATTGCTTTGTCAAGCAAGGATGGTTGGGTAAAGGCATCTGTTACATTTACAGTTAAAGCTGATTCGCCTCTCAGAACAAGCGACAGATTCACAATTTTTGCAAATCCTCTCGGAGACGCTAATGAATTCAAGAATATTGTTTACATGGTTGATAACTTTGTTATTACCGTTGTAGAACCTGAAAAGACAGAAGAAACAGCAGAATAATACAGAAACACGAGCCTTCACGGTTTTAGTGGGGGCTCGGCAACAATTTAACAATAAACTATGAAAATTAATATATTATGTGTTGGAAATTCTTTACTTCATCATCCGCCGTGTGCAGATGTTTTCTGGGACGGTGATTGGGGTATGGCTGCAAGCTGCCGTGAAAATGATTATTATCACATTTTACAGCGCCGTCTTGCAGGAAAATATCCTGAAATAGAATTTAACTGGCACGAAAACGGCTCGGCAACGTTCGAGCAATCTATAAAGAAAGATGAAGATAAGGATTATACCGAATTGTTTGACAGACTTTTCGGTAAAACACTGTCTGAATTTACACCTGACATTGTAAGTCTTCAGCTTGGTGATAATTGTCCGCACCATGAAACAAGTGACATGGCATATGCAAAAGCTATTATACAGGCTGTAAACTACTTTAAGAAGGTAAATCCCGATGTAATTGTTATTCTGTGTCTCACATGGTATGGAGAAATGATTGATTCAAAACACATCGGAACGCTTATTGCAGCACGTGAAACCGAAATGCCTTTTGTTGATTTAACCAAGTTGTTTTGCCCTGAAAACCAGGCTCACGGACTTTTCAAGCATGAAGGTGTGCAAAATCATCCCGGCGACAGAGGGATGTGGCTTATTGCCGAAGAATATACTAAGGCAATTTCCAAATTAATTGATTCTAAATTTTTAGAAAAATAAAAAAGGAGAGAAAAAATGAAAAAGTTTTTACTCGTAATGCTTGCAGCTTTGCTTTGCGTATCAATGTTCGCAGTAGTAGCAAATGCTGAGGGCGAAAAGAAAATCAGTGTTCTCTGTGTTGGTAACTCAATAACACTTCATGCACCAAGTCCCGGTATTGGCTGGGAACACAACCGCGGTATGGCGGCAACTGCAGATGACAAGGATTATTTCACAGTCCTTTCAAACATGGTTGCAGCAGAATACCCCGAATATAATGTTGAATTCAACAGATCAGCAGCATATCCTTTCGAAAAGAGCGTAACTACAAGCGTTGATTTCGATTACACACAGATTCTCGAATCAAGCATCGGTGTTGACATCAAGAAGTACAATCCTGATGTAATCACATTCCAGTGGGGCGACAATGTAAAAAATTGTACAAGAGATTCTTATGCTTATGCTCTCGGTCAGGTAGTTGATTACTGCCGCAGTGTTAAGCCCGACATGGCTATTATCTTCAGCCAGCACTTCTACGGTTCTTCAGGTGATGACAAGTGTCTTGCAGTTGAAGATGTTGCAAAGGCAAAGGGCGTATCTTATGTAAAGCTTTATCCTTTGTGCACACGTGAAAATCAGGCATATACGGATTTTCCCGACAAGACTACTTTCAACGGTCACCCGGGTGATAAGGGCATGGTAGAAATCGCCAAGACTTTCTTTACTCCTGTAAAGAAGGCTCTCGATACAAAGTATGCTTCTAACGATATTACTGTTATGGTTGACGGTAAGTTCGTTGAATTTGACGTTCCTCCTACAATAATCGACGGAAGAACTCTCGTACCTGTTAGAGGTATCTTTGAAGCACTTGGTGCTACAGTTGAATGGGATCAGGCTACAAAGACAGCATCCTCCACACTCGGCAAGGACTCTGTTTCACTTACTCTTGGTTCCAATATTATGAAGAAGAATAATGAAGAAATTACACTTGATGTTCCTGCAACAATTATCGACGGCAGAACTCTTGTTCCTGCAAGAGCAATTGCCGAAGCATATGGTTGTACAGTAAACTGGGTTAACTACACAAGAGAAGTTCATGTATGGTCTGCCGAAGTTGAACTCGATCTCACATCTCAGGTTGAAGGTGCGCTTGTAAACTTTATTGATGCTGAAAGCAAGAAGACACCTAAGGGTATCACAGCCACAGGTGTTAATGAACTCCAGTTTGTTGAAAACCCCACAGAAGCAGGGGATACAGTTTACTATCTTGAAACAAATGTTGCAGCCGGCACAAAATCCTGGACATATCTCTGGGGCGAAACAACTGGCGTTATGAAGGCAGGTCAGAAGTATCTCATTTCCTTCGATATCATGCACAAGTGCGCTGCAGACGGTTCTGTTCCTGCAAAGTCCAGCACAGGTATCTGCTTTAAGTTTGCAGATTCCGCTGATGACGGCAATGTTAAGGATCACGGCATAGGCAGAGTTGAGCTTGTTCCCGGTGAATGGAAGCATGTTGACTGGATTTACACTGTTCCTGCAACAATGGATGAATCCAAAGCTTCCAAGGTTGGTATTTTTGCAAATCCCGACGATGCTACATCAAGTGCAATGAGTTTTTATCTTGATGACATTTCCTTTGTTCCTTATGATGGAACGCTTGAAGACGGTGCTGTAGCTGATGCTTCTCTTCTTGAAAAGCTCGACAATTTCAGCTTCGATACATCCAAGGGTCTTCCCATTGACCTTTCAACACTCAAACTCAGCGGTTGTGAAGGCGAAGTAACTGACGGTGTTCTAAAGCTTGAAGCAACAGGCGGTGACCCTCAGGCTCTTCTTTCAGATTTATCATTAGATGCTGACAAGTATCCTATAATTGCTGTTAGATTCAAGGTTGAAAATATGGCAAACGAAAAAACAGATTTCCAGATTTACTTTGCAACAGAAGCCGATCCCAAACTTTCGGAGAAGAAGTCTGTTCATGTAAAGTATGACTCATGCAAAAAGATGGGCGATTATCTTGTTGCTTACTTCACAATGTCTCAGTGCGATGAGTGGACAGGTAAGGTTAACATGGTAAGATTTGACCCCGCAAATTCTTCTGGCACCTTTACAATTGCTCAGGCAATGTTTGTTGAAGCCTAAATGTTATTATTTGCACCGCAGGTAACTGCGGTGCTTTTTTTGTGAAAAAATGCATAAAATATGTACTTTTCTATTGACAATGTTGTTGATTGATGATAAAATTAAGACAACAAAAATATAGAAAAAGGAGAAATTTCTATGAAAAAGTTTTTAGGAATTATACTTGCAGTATTCATGCTTACAACAGTTGCGTTTGCAGCAGATATTACTGTAACACTTAACGGCGAAGTTGTTGACTGTGAAAGCTACGGCTCACCTGCAACAATTGTTGAAGGCAGAACACTCGTACCCCTCAGAGCTATTTTTGAAGCCCTCGGTGCATCCGTTGAATGGGATCAGGCTACAAGAACGGTTTCTTCCACACTCGGTGAAGATTCCATCTCACTTGCAGTTGGCTCCACAACACTTATCAAGAATGGCGAAGATGTAACTCTCGACGTTCCTGCGCAGATTATTAATGACAGAACCATGGTTCCCGCAAGAGCAATTGCTGAAGCATACGGCGTAGGCGTTGAATGGGATTCTGCTACAAGAACTGTTATTCTTACACAGGTTGCTGAAGAAGAACCTGCTGAAGATGAATTGGCAGAAGGTACATTCTTTGTTCTCACAGGGGAAAACTACACAGGCAATGAAGGCTATACATTTACTGCCGGTCATACCACTGAACCCCAGGTAGTTGAAAACCCCGATGATGCTTCCGATAAGGTTCTTTTCATACATTCGGAATATACAGAAAAGCCTTCTTGGACATACTTCAGAAACCACGTAAATGTTGAATTTAAGCCCGGTGAAAGATATCTTGTAAAATTCAAGGCTCGTCTTGAAAAGAGAGCAGATGATGTAGAACTTTCCGAAGCTACTGTAGGTATCTGCTTCAGATTCGGTGATTCTGCGGAAGACGGCACATTTAAGGATCACGGTGTAGGCGGTGCAATTAAGGTGTTTAATGATAAGTGGACCGAAGTTGCTTTCGTTTACACAGCGCCCGAAACACTTCTTCCTGAAGTAGGCAGCGGTTTTGGTATTTTCGGTAATCCTAAGGATAATGTTGCTATCAGCTTCTATTTGGATGATGTATCTCTTGCTATTTATGACGGTGCAGCGGAAGATGGTTTCCATACTGCTGCAAGCTTTGAAGAAGCTGAAGCAAAGGCTGATTTTGATATTAACAATGCCAAGGGTATTGTTTTTGACCTTAACGAAGATAAAGATGAGTTCATAGTTTCAGGAAGCACTCCTGAATACAAAGACGGACATCTTGTTATGACGTCTGAAGGCGAAACTCAGATTGACCCTATCATTAATTTCAAGGATGTAAGTGCAATTTCTGCCGATAAATACAATGCTGTAGCAGTTAGATTTAAGGCTGAGGGCGTTACCCCCGGTCAGGATCATATCTGTGTATACTTTGCTACTGTAGCAGAAGATGAGCTCAGCCAGTCTAAGTGTATAAAGGTTGATTATAAGAACATCGAGGTTGACAGCGAAGGTTATTATGTTGCTTTCATCGGAATGTCTTCCAATGAATACTGGAACGGCCAGTTAACTGCTCTCAGAGTTGACCCCGGTAACAGTAACGGTGTTTACACAATTGATAAGATTGTTGTAGTAGAAAAGTAATGCTATTATTATACCGCAGATTTCTCTGCGGTATTTTTTTCTTTAGTATTAATGCGATTTATGTTGACTTTTTTGTTTATATGTGCTAAAATCAATTTATCAAAAAATAATAGAAAAGGAGAATTTCTATGAAAAAGTTTTTAGGAATTGTTCTTGCAGCTCTTATGCTCGCTACAGTAGCATTTGCTGCAGACATAACAGTAACACTTAACGGCGAGACAGTTGACTGCGAAAGCTATGGCTCTCCCGCAACAATCGTTGAAGGCAGAACACTCGTACCTCTCAGAGCTATTTTTGAAGCTCTCGGTGCCTCTGTTGAATGGGATCAGGCAACAAAGACTGTTTCTTCAACACTTGGTTCCGACTCAATCTCTCTTGCAGTTGGTTCAACAACTCTTGTAAAGAACGGTGAAGACATTACTCTTGACGTTCCTGCACAGATTATCAACAGCCGTACAATGGTTCCCGCAAGAGCAATTGCTGAAGCATACGGTGTTGGCGTTGAATGGGATGCAGCTACAAGAACTGTTGTGCTCACACAGGTTGTAGAAGAAGAAACTGTTGAAGATACATTCATGCGTTACTCTGAAGCATATGCAACAGGCTGTGATTCTCTTCAGGTTGTTGCTGACCCTGAAGATGCAGCTAATGAAGTGTATTATATGCAGTCCAACAAGGGCGATCAGCAGTCATGGACATATTTCTGGATTCCCGCTACTTTCAAACCCGGCGAAAGATACATTGTAAACTTTGATGCTTATCTTGATACAGATGCTCTCGGTAATGAAATAACCGCAGAAAAGCCCAGCATTGGTATTTGCTTCTCCTACGGTGATTTTGCTGAAAGTGAAGACGGCAAGACAACTCACCACGGTAACACAATTGATAAGAAGCCCAGCAGATATGACGTTCCTGTTAAACAGTGGGTACACTGTACATACATTTACGAGATGCCTGCAACACTTAATGAAGCTTCCAAGATGGACTTCGGTATCTTCGGTAACCCTGTAGATGTTCCCGGTATGGCTAATCAGCTTTCCGTTAACTTCTATCTTGACAATGTAACTGTTGAAGTTTATGAAGGTGCTGCTGAAAACGGCTTGCAGTCCGAAGACTCAATCAAGGCGGCTGAAGACAAAGCTTCTTTTGATTTTGATACAGCATCGGGTGTTGTATATGATTTGGATGAAGATTTAGATGAATTCATTGTAAGTGCAACTGCACATGAATATACAAATGGTCACCTTATTGTAACAGCCGAAGGTGAAAACGCAGATCCCACAATCACATTTAAGAACCCCGGTCTTTTCCATACCGATAACTATAATGCTGTCGCTGTACGCTTCAAGGCAGAAGGTGTAGTAGAAGATCAGAGACATATCGTTGTATATTTTGCAACTGAAGCCGATGACTCGCTCAGCCAGTCTAAGTCAATTACAGTAAAGTATGATGAACTCAAAGTAGATGACGAAGGTTACTACATAGCTTACATCATTATGTCTGCAAATTCTGCTTGGGATGGACAGATTACAGCGCTCAGAGTTGACCCCGGTAACAGTAAGGGTATTTATACAATTGATAAGATTGTTGTAGTAGAAAAGTAATGCTTATACCATACCGCAGAGAAATCTGCGGTATTTTTTTGTTTTTTCTTTAGTAATAATGCGATTTATGTTGACTTTTTTGTTTATATGTGCTAAAATTATCTCATCAAAAAATTAATAGAAAAGGAGAATTTCTATGAAAAAGTTTTTAGGAATTGTTCTTGCAGCTCTTATGCTCGCAACAGTGGCATTTGCTGCAGACATTACCGTTACCCTCGACGGTGAAGTTGTTGACGTTGAAAGCTACGGCTCTCCCGCAACAATCGTTGAAGGCAGAACTCTTGTACCTCTCCGTGCAATTTTTGAAGCTCTTGGTGCTTCTGTTGAATGGGATAATGTTACAAGAACCGTTACATCCGAAAAGGGTGCAGACACAATCTCTCTTACAGTAGGTGCAGACACATTCTATAAGAATGATGAACCTATTGAGCTTGATGTTCCTGCACAGATCATCAATGACAGAACTATGGTTCCTGCCAGAGCTATTGCTGAAGCATACGGCGTAGGCGTTGAATGGGATGCTGCAACAAGAACTGTTGTTCTTACAAGTCCTGTTGTTCCTACAGTTGAACTTCCCGAAGGTACAATTCTTTACTTGACCGGTGAAAACTACTCTGATGAAGTAGGCGTTTGGGGCGAAAACAACGTAGGTATCACAGTTGTTGAAAACCCCGACAAGGAAGGCGACAAGGTTCTTTACCTCGAAACAAACGTAACTGAAAAGCAGGCTTGGAACTATCTCTGGTATTCCTGTGAATATGTTCCCGGTCAGAGATATCTTATTACATACTCTGCAAGACCCGCAAATGATGCTTTTGGTAATCCCATAGTTCAGGCATCATTCGGTACTTGTGTACGTACAAACGGTGCCGATAAGGGCGTTGGAAGCCATGCTGCTGAAGGCGGCGCTTGGAAGAACATTGCTGTTATCTACACTATTCCTGAAGACATTGATCTTGCAAAGGATATGAGATTTGGTATTTTCGCAAGCCCTGTAGAAGTTGCAGGTTACGATCATAACCTTGCTTGGAGCTTCTATCTCGACAACATTTCTGTTGTTCCTTATGATGGTGCTGAAGAAGACGGCATTAAGGATGCATCTGTGTTCATGGGTCCCACAGGTGCAGGCGTTCCTACAGGCTTCGACATCGATTCTGCAGCCGGTGTTGAAGTAGACCTTTCAAAGCTTTCTTCTACAAAGGGTTCCTATGTTAAGGATAAGGGCTTTGTATTTGAAGCAGCTGAAGAAGATGCAGACTCTCTCGTTATAATCGACGGTCTTAACCTTGACGCTTCCAAGTATTGCGCTGTTGCTGTTGAATTCAAGAAGGTAAGTGCTGCGAAGGCATATACTTCTCAGGCATTCTTTACAACAACCAGCTCTGACAGCGTTTCTGAAGAAAAGTCTGTAAGACAGCTCTATTCTGATGCAGCTCCAGCAGCTGACGGCTTTATGGTTTCTTACTATGACTTCTCTGAAAACGCAGAATGGAAGGGCACAGTAAATATGATCAGATTCGATCCCGGTGACGGTGCAGGCGAATGGATCGTTACAAAGATTAAGGTTATTGAAAAGTAATAGCTTTATAGATTACACCACGGAGAAATCCGTGGTGTTTTTTTGCTTAATGGACATCCTTTTAAAGAGGGTGTTTTTTTATTTGTAAATAAATAAATATTTTGACAAAAAACTATTCCATTTGTGGCATTGTTGTGATATAATTATTTTGTGTTATTTTGATTATTTGTGGAGGTATGTGGAATGGAAATTATAAAAAGTGCTTTTTCGTTCATTTTGCTGCAATTGTCGGCAATATCAGTTTTTGATATTATTGATATCGCAGTTGTTTCTGTAATTTTCTATTACCTGTTTAAATTTATCAGCGACAGAAGAGCAGGCAGACTTGCTGTTGGTATTTTAATAATTGTTGTTGCTCTATTTTTAAGTGATATTTTTAATATGCATACCTTAAACTTTTTACTTGAAAACGTAGTTCAGGTTGGAATTATAGGCTTGCTTATTGTGTTTCAGACTGAGCTTAGAACATTCCTCGAGAAAGTCGGCGGAAGCTCTATTATAGGTTCTTTAAATAAAAAGAGCAGCGGCGATATGCAAAAGATAATGCAGTGTATTGACAGTATTGTCGAGTCATGTGTTTCTTTTTCGGAAAATAAGACAGGCGCACTTATTGTTTTTGAACGTTCAACAAAGCTTGGGGATGTAATCAGAACAGGAACTATTATTAATTCTGATCCCGCATCTTTTTTGGTTAAGAATATATTCTATAATAAAGCGCCTTTGCATGATGGTGCCATGATTATCAGGGACTACCGACTTTATGCAGCAGGATGTTTTCTGCCGCTTTCTCAAAATGAAAACATTGTCAAAAACCTGGGAACCCGTCATCGCGCTGCAATTGGAATGAGTGAAAACTCTGACAGTGTTGTTGTTGTTGTGTCCGAGGAAACAGGAATTATATCCGTTGCCTTGGGCGGGGAACTTAAAATGAATTATACTGCTCAGACACTTAAAAGTGAGCTTATTAAAAATCTTATCGGTGATGATGATAAATCAAAACGTCGCCATAAAACAAAATCTTCACAGGAGGAATATTGATGTTGGCTAATTATAACGTTTCTGATGAGAAATCAGGCGGCAAAAAAAGTGTTGTCAGAGATATATTCCCGAAGATTTTCTCGATTATTGCTGCTATTATCCTGTGGTTTTATGTTGTTGATATAAGAACTACCATCGAAGAAAAGGTCATTTCCGGAATTCCCGTAGTTATTGAGAATTTTGATACGGAGGCTAATCTTGATGTGATTTCCGGAAGAGAACATACCGTTGAGGTTACTGTCAGTGGTATTAAGAATGATATTGAAAAAATCACGCAGAATGATATTGTTGTTACAGCCGATATGAATGGAATTCAGACAGCAGGGACCTATAAGCTTGATTTGAATATAACTTCACCTTCAGGCATTACCGTTATCGATAAGTCTTCTTCTGAAATTTCTGTAACTGTTGATAAAACCACAAGCAGACATTTCCCAATTGAAGTTAAATATCGCAGCACAGATGTTGATGCTTCTATCTATGAAATAGGAGACCCTATTTTATCAGTTGCTTCTATTCAAATAAGCGGTCCTCAGAAGATTGTTGATTCAATTGAAAAGATGTTGGTTACACTTAACATGGATGTTATCAAGGACACAATTGACTCTAAGGGCTGTACAGTTGTGCCTGTTGACGAAAATGAAATGCCTGTTTCCAGTCCTTATATTAAGCTTAACCAGTCCACCGTTGATGTTTTGATTCCTGTTTATAAGGAAGCTGATGTTGAAATTATTCCGGTATACAGCGATGAGCTTAACTATACGATTTCATATTCTGATTTTTCACCAAAGATCGTTACCGTTAAAGGAAAGGTAGAAGCTGTCAACAGTATTGACTGTATTTTTACGGAAACAATTGATGTTTCAAAAGCTAACGGTGTTGTTAATGCAAATCTTAATCTTCCTGACGGTATTACAGCATTTGATAAGAATGGTAATCCTGTGCATTCTGTTAGAATCAACGGTTTTTCCGCCGAACCGATAATTTTGCCTTTTGATATAGCTGAACCTGAACAGAATGAATAACGTTTTAGCTTTAGTCAGAAATATTAAAATCAAATGCACCTTTGATGATCCTGCTGTTTTGGATTCTATTGCTAAAAAGAAGGCTGTGAAGCTTCTGAAGTCAGGACTTAGACATTCAATAAGCGAAAATGATGCATTTGTTTATAAAAAGTCAATAGATGCCAGAGACCGAGATAACATTTTGTTGGTGTATACAATTGCGGCATGTGTTCCTGAAAAACTCTCATCTTATTCTTTTAAGGGAATTGATTTTGTCCCCATGCAGAACTACGATGATTTGTTTAACACATGTCGGTCTGCTCAATCAAAACCTGTTGTTGTCGGGTTTGGTCCAAGCGGTATGTTCTGTGCGCTAACCCTTGCAAAGGCGGGACTTAGACCCGTTGTTCTCGAACGCGGCAGTGATGTTGATGAGCGTGCAAGATGTGTTGATGATTATTGGGTAAACGGAAGACTTGATACCGAAACCAATGTTCAGTTCGGCGAGGGCGGGGCAGGCACATTTTCCGATGGAAAGCTTTTGACGCGGATCAGCGATAAACTTTGTAGTTTCGTGTTGAATGAACTTGTGCGTCACGGTGCACCAAGCGAGATAACTTATCTTGCCAAACCTCACATCGGAACCGATAACCTCAGAGCTGTTGTCAAAAGCATAAGAAACGAGATTATTTCCCTCGGCGGTGAAGTTCGTTTTAACACAAGGATGGACTCTGTTATAGCAGATGTGTGCGGTAATGTGAAATCCGTTGTGTTGAACAACGGCGAACAAATGGAGTGCGACAGCCTGTTTTTGTGTATTGGTCATAGTGCCAGAGACACAGTAAAACAGCTCATGAATTGCGGTGTTTCAGTTGAACCCAAGGCGTTTTCGATTGGTGTAAGAATAGAACATTTGCGTGAAGATATCAATAATTCGTTGTACGGCTCTTTTGTCGGTGCTCCATGTCTTGGTGAGGCTCAATATACTCTTTCAAGAAAATACGGTTCCCGTGCTGTTTATTCTTTCTGTATGTGTCCGGGTGGCGTTGTTGTTGCATCGGCGTCTGATAAGGGCCAGATAGTCACAAACGGCATGAGCTATTTTGCCAGAGACGGAGTAAATTCAAATTCCGCTATTGCCGTGTCTGTAGATACATCTGATTATGGCAACACAGTAGACGGTGCAATTGCTTTTCAGGCAGAAATTGAAAAGAAGGCGTATCTTGTTGCCGGCGGTGACGGTGCTGCACCTGTACAGGTGCTTTCTGATTTCTTTTCGTCAAAGGCTGTAAATGAACCGAACAGGGTTTTGCCGACTTATACGGGAAGAACAAAAGTGTGCGACGCCGAGGATGTGTTTCCGTCTTTTATAACTGAGTCTCTTAAAGTTGGAATTGCTGACTTCGAGAACGATATAAGCGGTTTTTCTTGCGGCAGCGCTGTATTGACCTTTCCCGAGACAAGAACATCATCACCGGTTAAAATCCCAAGAAATAGTTCTTATACTGCACATGGGTTCAATAATTTGTATCCCTGCGGTGAAGGAGCAGGTTATGCAGGTGGAATTACAAGTGCTGCTGTTGACGGAATGAGAGCGGCACTAAGCTATCTAAAGAATAATTAGGGTGAAATAATGAAGGCTGTTGGAATTGTTACGAAAATCGAAAATGGCGTTGCAACTGTATTGTGCCAAAGAAGCAGCGCGTGTTCCTCGTGTCATGAGTGTGAAGCAAAAGGTGCTTGTCATGCTGAACTGATTTTTGGAAACCAGGAGCAAACTGTAACTGCGGAGGCTGAAAATTCACTTGGTGCTAGAATAGGCGATAAGGTTGAAATTGAGAGTTCGACCGCGAATACGCTTCTTTCTGCATTTTTTGTATTTGTTATTCCATTCTTCGTTAGTTTACTGATTTATTTTAAAGTAAAAGAAAAACTGTCTGATAATACTTTTTTTCCTCTCATTCTTATTGTTGTATTCCTTTTTGCTTTTTATGTGTCAGGAAAAATAGTAAATGCCTTTGTTAAAAAGAGGCATAAAACCTACATTGTTGAAATATTAGAGGAGAGTAAAGAGCGTTTTGAAGCAGAATAATACTAAAAATATTTGGACAATCGGAAATTATGATGTTGATAAAGTCAATACCCTTATGCAGGAGCTTTCTTTAAAAGAATTTCTCTCGAAGGTGCTTGTAGCAAAAGGCTTTGACACCGTTGAAAAGGCTAACGAATACCTTAACGGCAGCATAAATAGTCTAGCAGACCCATTCCTGCTTAAGGATATGGATAAGGCTGTTGAGAAAATCAAATCTTCCGTAAATAATCATGATAAAATAATGATTTACGGCGATTATGATGTTGATGGAATCACGTCTGTTGCTGCTTTGTGGCGTTATCTTACCTTTAAAGGTGCAG
Organism: Clostridia bacterium; assembly: GCA_017620655.1. GTDB lineage: Bacteria > Bacillota > Clostridia > Oscillospirales > CAG-382 > UMGS1387. The sequence goes on from JAGAUT010000038.1 coordinate 20,075, forward strand.
ATGTTTGCTATTATATTCCCGAGAGAGTTAATGAGGGATACGGACTGAATACTCTCGCAATTAAGAAATTTGCTGAGGACGGAGTAAAGCTTATAATAACTGTTGACAGTGGTATTACTGCCCATGAGGAAATTGAGTTTGCAAAGTCATTGGGAATAGATGTTGTTATTACAGACCATCACGAGTGCAGGGAAGCACTGCCTGAGGCTGTTGCTGTTGTTAACCCTCATAGAGCTGACAGCGAGTATCCTTTTAAGGAGCTTGCAGGTGTTGGTGTTGTTTTCAGATTGATTTGTGCTTATGAAGGTAATAGGAATCTTTCCAACATCTGTTCTAAATACAGTGATATAGTCGCTCTCGGTACAGTTGCTGATGTCATGCCTATTGTTGGCGAAAACAGAATTATTGTCAAACACGGACTTGTTTCTCTTGTCAACACTAAGAATAAGGGTTTGTGTTCTTTGATTGAGCAGACATTTGCCGAAAGAAAGAGTGCTCAGAGAAAGAACATTACAGCTTCATCAATTGGTTTTGGACTAGCACCCAGAATTAACGCGGCAGGTAGAATTGGTGACGTAAATCTGGCTCTCAAACTTCTTATAACTGACAATAAAGCTGAAGCTGATAATATTGCTACATATCTTTGCTCTGTAAACCGTGAACGTCAGTTGGTTGAAAATATCATCTTTGAAGAGGCTGTCTCTCAGATTGAATCAAACCATGATTTTGATAACGATAAAGTTATCGTTCTTGTTTCCGAAAAGTGGCATCTTGGTGTTATAGGTATTGTTGCATCTAAAATTACAGAGAGATATAAGCTCCCATCAATTCTTATTTCTATTGACGGTGATGTCGGTAAGGGTTCGGGAAGAAGCATTAAAGGATTCAACATAAATGAGGCTATATCTTCTTGTAAGAACTTGCTCATAAAATACGGCGGACATGAACTTGCCGCAGGTCTTACCATTGATAAGAATAACGTAGCTGAATTCCGGAAAGCAATTAATGAATATGCATCAAAATCATTTGATTTTGATGCCGTTTGTAACTATATCGATGCGGATTTTGAAATTGATGTCAAAGATATCACTGTTGATCATGCCAAGCAACTTCAGAGTATGGAGCCGTTTGGATTGCAGAATCCGCTTCCAATGTTTTTCATCAAGGATGTTTGCATTAAAGAATTGTATTCTATAGGCGACGGCAAGCACATTAAGATGATAATTGAGAAGAATTCTTGTCTTGCAACTGCTTTGTATTTTGGTATGCCGATTGATAGGTTTGGCTTTGCTGAGGGTGATACAGTCGATCTCATGTGCAATATGGACATTAACGATTTCAGGGGTACTTTATCTGTTCAGGTGGTAATTAAAGATGTTCGTATGTCAGAGAAGGATAGTCTTGAAAAGATTTCAAATGAATCTGCATTTGAAGCTGTTATGAACGGTAATTATTCCGTTTCCGAGGAAGATGTTCCGACAATGTCTGATTTTCGTGCAGCTTTTCTCTATTTAAAGTCTGCCGTTAACGGTTTTAATGTTGAGAAAACCATAAGTGTTTGGAAATGCTCGAAGGAGCTTTCCAGACAGTACTCATTTAATTGCTCCCATTTGAAGTTTAATCTTATTCTCTCTGTTTTTGAGGATGTGGGACTGATTAATCTTGCAAGAGAAGACAACGATTCGGCTGTTGTTTCCTTGCGTAAAACAGAGGGAAAGGTAAATATTGAGGAATCAAAATTTCTCTCTGAACTTCGTAAAATTTAGTTAAGGACGAATTTAACGTGGCTGATTATTATACATTTGACGATTTAAAGAAAAAATTAATTGAATCCGGTAATAAGTACGATATTGAGAAAATTGAGCGTGCGTATGAATATGCAGCTTTTCTTCATGAAGGACAGTTCAGAAAATCGGGTGAGCCATATATTTCTCATCCTCTTTCTGTTGCAGAAATTGTTTCCGATCTAAAACTTGATACCGATTCTATCTGTGCTTCGCTTCTTCATGACGTTCTTGAAGATTGTAAGGATAAAACCTGCGACGATGAAGTTAAAAGGCTGTTTGGTAACGAAGTATTTGAGCTTGTTGACGGACTCACAAAGCTGCCCACTGTCTTTTTTGAGGATAAGGAAGAAGCAAGTATTGAAAACACAAGAAAGCTTTTCCTTGCTATGAATCACGATATCCGTGTTATCTTCATAAAGTTTGCCGACCGTCTTCATAACATGAGAACTCTCAACGCAAAGAGTGAAGAAAGACAGCGTATGATTGCCCTTGAAACAATGCATTTGTATGCACCATTGGCACATCGTCTCGGTGTTCAGAAAATCAAAACGGAGCTTGAAAATCTTGCTCTGAGATATCTTGACCCCATTGGTTATGATGAAGTTAAAAATGATATTGAGTACAGATACGGTGAAAATAAGGATTTTCTTGAACAGTCGAAGAAGCTTGTGGAACATAAGCTTGAAGAGTCGGGAATTAAGTTTAATATTACTGGTAGAGTAAAATCTATTTACAGTATTTACAAAAAGATGTTTAACCAGCGTAAAAGCTTTGATGAAATCTATGACTTTTATGCAATAAGAATTATAGTAGACAGCGAGCTTGAATGTTATACTGTCCTTGGCCTTATTCATGAAATGTTTAATCTGATGCCCGGTAGATTCAAGGACTATATTTCAGTTCCTAAACCAAATATGTACCGCTCTTTGCATACAACGGTTATCGGCAGACACGGTATTCCCTTTGAGGTTCAGATAAGAACATGGGATATGCATGCTGTCGCTGAATACGGTATTGCTGCTCACTGGATGTACAAGTCCGGTGAGAAGGATAAGGATAATATTTCAGAAAAACTGCAATGGATAAAGACTCTTATAGAGACTGAAACTGAATCCGGCGACGCTGATGAATTCCTACGCCCATTAAAGGTTGATTTGTACGAAGATGAAACTTTCATATTTACACCTAAGGGAGATGTAAAGAGCCTTCCTCATGGCTCTACAACCATAGACTTCGCGTATTCTATACATTCTCAGGTCGGTAACAAGATGATCGGTGCAAAGGTTAACGGTGTCATCGTTCCCATCGATACGGTTCTTAAAAATGCTGACATATGCGAGATTGTAACATCGTCTTCCGGCGGACCGAGCAGAGATTGGCTTAAAATCGTAAAGACCAGCGAAGCAAAGAATAAAATCCGTCAGTGGTTCAAGAAAGAAAAGCGTGACGAAAATATTGTTGAGGGTAAGCTTGAAATTGAAAAGGAATTCAGGCATTACGGCAAGCCCTATACAGAAGCTCAGAAAAATGAAATTATTGAGAACGTTTCTAAACGTGCCGGATCTCCGGATGTTGATGACTTCTATAATAATATCGGTTACGGCGGTGTTTCTGTATCAAAATTCTCTGCAAAACTTAAAGATGAGTTTGACAGAATTGTTGCACCTGAGCCTGACAAGACGACTAATCCCATGGAGGATATTGTCAATAACAATAAGCAGGCCGAGGAAAAGAGGGCAAAAGATACCCTTCAAAGCGTTATTGTTGACAGCATAGATAACTGCCAGGTGCGTTTTGCTAAGTGTTGTAATCCGCTTCCCGGCGACAGTATAATAGGATTTGTTACCAGAGGTTTTGGTGTTTCCGTTCATAAATATGATTGTCCCAATGCCAAGGCAGGTATTGCAAAAGAAGACGAAAAAGACAGATGGGTCACTGTCAGATGGTCGAAGAGCACACTTGAATCCGGTGAAAATACAACAGGCTCGTTTGAAGCCCTTCTTCAGATATTTGCATATAATTCCTTTCAGGTGTTTGCGGATATTACATCCATATTTGCCGATATGAGAGTTCAGGTTCATTCCATGAACTCAAAGGAATCCGGTACAGACGGAATGATTATTATGCTTAATATTACATGCAGAAATACTTCTCATGTAAATTCCATTATTTCAAGACTTAAAAAGGTTAAGAACGTTATTGACGTTACAAGAGGTTTTTCTTCATGATAGCATTAATTCAGAGAGTTACCGAATCTTCGGTTGAAATTGATTCAAAACTTCATTCAAGTACAGGCAGGGGATTTTTGATACTTCTGGGTGTTTATTCCGGTGATTCCGAAAAGCAGGTTGAAATTCTTGCTTCCAAGATTTCAAAGCTCAGAATTTTTGAAGATGAAAACGGCAAGATGAATCTTTCGCCTGTCCAGCTGTTAGAACGCGGTGAAACGTGTGAAATGATGGTTGTATCCCAGTTCACACTTTGTGCTGAATGTAAGGGGCAGAACAGACCTTCCTTTATAAATGCAGCCAGACCCGAAACAGCAATTCCTCTTTATGAATTGTTTGTCAGTAAAATGTCTGATATGGGATTTAATGTTCAGACGGGTGAGTTCGGTGCTGATATGAAGGTGCGTCTTTTGAATGACGGCCCGGTTACCATAATTCTTGATACAGATAAACTATAATTATGAAACTTCATATTGACGATTCAACTAACTCTGCAAAAGAATTATATTATCAGTCACTTGTTCTATTGTTCTTGCCATGTGAAAAATTCGGAGAAAATGACACTACAAACTCATTATATGTAAAAGCTTTTCAAGAAAATGGCAAGAATTATGTTGACATTACATTTAATGTAGACGGACAAATTTCATCTTGCTCCGATGTACAGGATATTGATAACAAAGTCTTTTCTCAGATGAAGAATCTGATTGGAAGAACGATTTTGAAAGCGGCTTTTAAACTGTTTAAAATTGTTCCACCGTGGGGGATTTCAACCGGTGTAAAACCTGTGAAACTTGCAAGAATTTTTGTCAAAGCATTTGGTTCTGATGAGACTGAACGAATCCTTCGGGATGAGTATATGGTTTTGCCGCACAAAGCAAAGATGGCAGTATATGCGTGCCTCTTTGAAGATAGTGTTATGGAGAATATGGGTGATAAAGCGTGTTCTCTTTACGTGTCAATTCCTTTTTGTCCTACTAAATGCAATTATTGTTCCTTTGTTTCGTGTACAACACCCAGATTATTGTCACTTATTCCTCAATATCTTGAAGCATTGGATGATGAGCTGCAAAGGATAGCTGATACAATCAATGAGCTTAAGCTAAATCTGAAAAGCATATATGTCGGCGGCGGTACGCCTGCCATCCTCAGCTCTCGGGAGATTGATAATCTGCTATCTTCTGTTTACAGTAAATTCAGCTTCGATAATAGATGCGAATTTACATTTGAAGCAGGTCGTCCTGATTGCATTACTGAGGATAAGCTTAAGGTTCTGTCACAATACAATGTCCCGAGAATCAGCATTAACACTCAGACAACAAATGATTCTGTTCTCAAAAGTATAGGCAGGAATCATACCTCTATTGATTATTTCAAGGTTATGGAATCGGCAATGAAGTTTGGCTTTAAGTGCATCAATACGGATCTTATTGCCGGTCTTCCAGGTGAAAGTCCGGAATCGTTCTTTAAAAGCCTAAGAGATGTTGAAGCTTTTTCTCCGCAAAATATAACTGTCCATTCTTTTACGTTAAAAAGGTCTTCAAATTATCGTATGGGCGGAGAGACGGGCTATTCTTTGAGTTTTCAGGATGCAGTGAATATGACCGATTACGCTTCGCAGTATATGCTTGAAAAAGGCTATAATCCCTATTATGTTTACAGGCAAAAGAATACAATCGGAAATCTGGAAAATGTCGGGTATTCGGTTGCTGGTTTTGAAAGTATATATAACATTATAATGATGGGAGAGTATCACACTGTTTTCGGAGCCGGTGCCGGAAGCGTAACAAAAATAGTATCCGAAGAAGGAAATAGGGTAGACCGAATTTTTTCACCAAAGTATCCTTACGAATTTTTGGATAAAACGAAATATTCGGGTTTTGATAAAGATGCCGTTTTCAAAATAATCAGAGAAAGGTGATTTAATTGGCAAAAGCTAAAAAACAGACACTTATGTTTGGTGCTGTTATTCTGATGTTGTCAAATGTTGTTGTAAAACTGATTGGTGCTTTTTTGCGTATTCCTTTGACCAACATAATAGGTGTCGAAGGCATGGCATATTATAATGCAGCATACAGCATTTATGTAACATTCTATACTGTTTCAACGGCAGGAATTCCTGTTGCTGTATCAAGAATGATTGCAACTGCGCATTCTAAAAATAATCACAAAGAGATCAAAAGAATATTTAATGTAGCTTTTGCTTTGTTTTTTGTTATTGGTGTTGTCGGCACAGCGGTTATGATGATTTTTGCAAAACAGTTTGCTTCTTCGGCGAAGATGCCTGACTCGTTTTATGCCATGCTTGCTATAGCCCCGACAATTTTCTTTATCTGTCTGTCATCTGCATACAGAGGCTATTTTCAGGGTCTTCAGAATATGACTCCCACTGCTGTTTCACAGGTTATTGAAGCTGTTGCAAAGTTCGGAATCGGTATCACGGCGGCAATATATTTTACATCCAAAGGTTATCCGTCGCATATCGTAGCGGCATTTGTAATTCTCGGAGTTACTATTGGTGTTTTGCTCGGCGTAATATATGGTGCAATTACCAAGTCTATGTTCGTATCTTCTTCTGAGTACAAGAATAATTTGATTTCTTGTAACAGCGAATGTAGAAAGTCAAAATCGATTCTTAAAGAACTTGTTTTTATAGCTATACCCATTACGCTTGCTTCATCTATAATGGGACTTACCAATATTTTTGACACAATGATGTTTGCAAGCGGTCTTCAGGAAACAGGTCTTCCTGAAAAAGCGGCAACTTCATATTACGGTACATATACATCTATGGTGTATCCGTTATTTAATCTTGTTCCTCCGTTTATCTACACATTTGCTATAAGCGCAATACCTGCCATATCATCTGCAGTTGCGGTAAATGATAGGGAAAAGGCTTCAAAAGATATTGAGTCGGCTTTCAGAAACTGTGCCTTGATTGCAATTCCATGTGCTATAGGACTTGCTTCTCTTTCTAAAAGAATAATTGCTTTTTTGTTTGATAATGAGGATATAGTAGTTGCTGAAAATGTGTCAGTTGATGCAATTTCCATTGCTGCTCCGGCTTTGTCCGTTATTTCACTTGGTATTTTATTCCTTGGCATAATATCAATTACAAACGCGGTTTTACAGGCTTGTAAAATGGAACGCTTTACAATAATTTCAACAGCCAGCGGTGTAATTGTTAAAATCATAGCTATATACTTTTTGTCAAGAGTTCCGGATTTTGGACTGTTGGGCGCTGCACTTTCCACGGTTCTCTGTTATTTTACAATTATGTGTCTTAATTTGTTCTTTATGTATACCAAGACAGGATTTACTCTGAAGATTTCAAAGATATTTATTAAGCCTTTTGCTTCAGGAATTCTCTGTGGTGCTGCAGCACTTTTGGTGTCAGGGCTTATGAGTAACGGAAGAATTGGAACTCTTGCTTCAATTGCTGCTGCAGTTGTTGTTTATGTTGTTGTTTTTGTGTCTTTAAAGGGCCTCAACAGATATGATGTTATGATGATGCCTAAAGGACAGAAACTATGCGCCCTTCTTGACAGATTTAATTTACTTGAAAAAGGTGAATGATAGTGATAAATGCTAAGAGTGTTATAAAAGAACTCTGCTCAAAGGATAAATATTCTTTTGAGGATTTATGTAGGCTTGTTTCTGTTCTTCGCTCTGAAGACGGCTGCCCGTGGGACAGGGAACAGACAAATAAATCAATAAGAAATTGTATCATTGATGAAACATATGAATTTATTGAAGGTCTTGACGCGAACGACAATAAATTGATGTGTGAAGAACTTGGCGATGTGCTGTTTCAGGTTGTTTTTCATTCTGATATCAAGAGTGAAAACGGTGCTTTTGATGTAAATGATGTAATTGACGGCATATGTAAAAAGATGATTCTCAGACACCCTCATGTGTTCGGTGACGTTAATGTTGAAAATTCTGATGAGGTGCTTGTGAATTGGGAAGTCATTAAGAATGATGAAAAACACAGAAAAACACCGTATGAGCAGTTGGATAGCGTTTCAAAGGCTTTGCCGTCTCTCATGCGTGCTCAGAAACTTCGGTCAAAGGCTGAGAAGAATGAACTTGTTTCTAAGCAAGATTTTGAATCTGCTGTTAATGCTGTAGATAATGCTCTTTCAGCGTTTAAGGAAAATAAAAGCGAAGAGGCTCTTGGAAGACTTTTGTTTGAAACTGCCTGTCTTGCAAAAACACTTGATGTTGAAGCAGAGGAAATACTATATATAGAAAATGATAAATTTACTGCCGGTTTTAAGCCTGAGTGATACAAAATAGGTGAAAACATCTAACAAACAGCTCAAATTCGAGGCCATTTTTGTGTTAAATTGTAAATAAATGGTAAAAACACGCAATAATAAGCTTTTTTATTAAATTTGTTCTTGCATTTTTTTTATAAAATGATATACTATATATGTAATCAAATTTTAAAGGAGATTTCATCATGAACAAGAAAGAACTCACTTCCGCAGTTGCTGCTAAGGCAGGTCTTACAAAGGAACAGGCAGCTAACGCTGTTAACGCTGTTTTCGGCGCAATGACTGATGCTCTTGCAAAGGGCGACAAGATTCAGCTTATCGGTTTCGGTACATTCTCTGTAAAGTATCGTGCAGCTAAGGAATCCAAGAACCCCAGAACAGGCGAAAAGATCAAGGTTCCCGCAACTTACCGTCCTGCTTTCTCTGCAGGTAACAGCCTTAAGGAAATCGTTGCAAAGTACAAGGGTTAATTTAATTTAAGGTTTTTTCAGAGGACTGCCTAGTACTCAGACATCTTCGGAGCTCCATGGTTTCCGTCATGTTGGGGAAGGCAGTCCTTTGAATTTTTATTGATTTGGGTGAATGTATGAGATTAGATAAATATTTAAAAGTTTCAAGACTGATTAAAAGACGAACTGTTGCCAATGATGCTTGCGATGCTCAACATATTTCTGTTAACGGCAGAATTGCCAAGGCGTCGCATGATGTAAAGGAAGGCGACATTATTGAAATTACTTTTGGTGAAAAAACACTCAGAGTAAAGGTTGTCAATGTTAAGGAACATGTTACAAAGAATGAGGCTACTGAGCTATACGAAGCATTGAATTAGTATTTTTTTCACGTGTTTCGCATATATTTAATTAAAAAAATGTATTGCGATGGTGATTATATGTCTGAAATTATTGATAATGGCACTCAAAACGTATTTTTGAATAACCGTTGTGAAATAAGACTTACCGGTATACAGTCGGTTGACAGCTTTGATGAGACCAGAATTTGTGTAACTTGTCTTGATGGCGTAGCAGCTGTCATTGACGGATATCAGTTGTCCGTAAAGGAAGTCAATCTTGATCAATCGGTAGTTGAAGCTTCGGGTGATATTAGAGGATTTTTTTATGAAAACGCAGCAAACGAGAAACGTTCCTTTCTGAGGTCTCTGTTTAGATTATGAGCATTTTCTATCCTCCTGATCAAACCCAAGTATTCTTAGTATTATTCATTTTTGGTGTTGTTGTTGGTTTTGTTTATGACGCTTTCAGAATTAAACGATGTCTGTTTGGTTGCTCGTCTTTAGTTTTGTTCTTAGACGATTTAGTTTTTTCCATTGTTTCTGTAATTGCTTTTTTGTTTATTGTGTTCTGGTCAAATAATGGCATTGTAAGATGGTATGAGTTTTTCTTTACGTTACTTGGGTTCTATTTCTATTTGATTACAGTATCAAGATTGTTGTTTTTGCCGGTTTTAAGTATATTGAACTTGTTTTTATCTTTGTTGTTGAATGCTTTAAGGTATTTGTTGTTCCCTATAAAGCAGACCGGTCGATTTGCAGTGTTTCTGTTACAGCCGTTTGTTTGCTGTTACTATAAGAAACTTGTTGTTAATAAGATGATAAAGAATAATTTTGTCAGGATGTGATTGTTTGAAAGAAGAAAAAAACACAGGTAAGACAATACCAAGCTTTGTTCTGGGTGTTGTTGTTATAATTATTGTTGCTTTGATGCTTGTAGTGGCTCTCAGAAGTCTTATCAAGAGCAATGAGCTTTCTGAGCGATTTGAAGTTCTTCAGGAACAGTATGAAGAGCTTGAATATGAGAATCAACGTCTGAAGAACGAGCTTGAAAAAGAGCTTGATGATGAGACTATTAAAGACATAGCCCAAGCCGAATTGGGTCTTGCAGATCCTAAGGCTGAGTATTATTACAGTGACTAGGCGGTAAATTATGAGGATTATTAACAGTGACTTAATTGAAAAGGCAGTGGAGAAGCTTTTTATAGAGGCTAATTATGTGCTGCCTGATTCTTTGTCAGATTGTATAGATAAGGCATCTGAAACGGAGAGTAGTTCTGTTGGAAAAACCGTTCTCAATAAGCTAAAGGACAACATGACGGCTGCAAGTGAATTCAATGTGCCTGTTTGTCAGGATACAGGTATGGCTGTTTTGTTTGCTGAAATCGGAAATCAGGTTATTGTAGAAGGAAAATCTTTTGAAGATGCGGTCAACGAAGGTGTTAAAAACGCGTACGTAAACGGATATCTCAGAAAGTCGGTTGTAGCAGATCCGCTGTTTAACAGAACCAACACCAATTATAACACACCGGCTATTATCCATACAAGAATTTTTGAAGGAAATGAAATACGACTTACTGCAGCACCAAAAGGCTTTGGCAGCGAAAATATGAGTGCACTCAAAATGTTTACGCCTTCAGCTTCTGCAGAAGATATAATTGATTTTGTTGTTGAAACTGTAAAAAATGCAGGTGGAAATCCCTGTCCACCGATTGTTGTCGGTGTAGGTATTGGCGGTAATTTTGAGTATTGTGCTTTTCTTGCAAAAAAGGCTTTAACTCGTGATGTTGATGTTCGTAATGTTAACCCTGAATATGCACAGCTTGAATGCGAAATTCTTTCAAGAGTGAATAAGCTTGACATCGGTCCTCAGGGATTTGGCGGTGATACAACTGCACTTGCAGTGAACATTGAAACGTTTCCGACTCACATAGCCGGTCTTCCTTGTGCAGTCAATATCGGTTGTCATGTAACGAGACACAAAAGCTGTGTTATATAGAGACTGTAATAGAGTCAGATTGTCATGTGATTTTTAGACGGGTAGAATTTCTATCCGCCTGTTTTTATGAATATATTGTAATATTGCACAAAAACCTCTTTACAAACACTATATATTGTGTTATTATGTACATAGAGATAGAGGAGACTCTATCCCGAATACAAGCACAGGAGGACAAATGTATGAAGATTACAATTGTAGGAAGAAAGTTTCACGTAACAGACGACCTCAAGGATAAGGTCGAAAAGAAGCTCTCAAAGTTTGATAAGTTCTTCAGCGATGAGGCAACAGCGAATGTTACCATGCGCTCTCAGAAGAATGACGAAATCCTTGAAATTACAATTTTCTATAAAGGAACAATGTTCCGCTCCGAGGTGGCTGATAAAGAACTTGAAAACGCTCTTGATAAGTCTGTTGACATTATCGAGAGACAGATAAGAAAGAATAAGACAAGACTTGAAAAAAAGTTCAAGACAGGCGTATTTGAAGCAATACCCATTGAAGAAGATGAGGATGAAATCAAGATTACAAAGACAAAGCAGTTTAAGATTTCTCCCATGAGTGTTGAAGAAGCAGTTCTTCAGATGAACCTTCTCGGACATAGCTTTTTCCTATTCCTTAATGAAGAAAACGATAGTGTTAACGTAGTATATAAGAAAGCAGACGATGAGTACGGCGTAATTGAACCCGTAATTGAATAAATATTGGAGCCTGCGGTTTTACCGCAGGCTTTTTTGGAGGACATTGTGTTAGAATATATAAAGCTCTATTTTCAGCGCAAGAGTGTCGACAAACTTATAAAAGAATTTAATGTTGTAAAGGTTGGAAATGGATACATAGATTGTATAGTACCTGAAAAAATTGATTCTTTTATTGATGAATTAACAAAAATTGGTGTGTTTGTTACTGATATTTCATGGTGGTGTCATTGTACACTATCTAATAAAAAACTGTATGGATGTCCTCACGGAATGGGAGGACCTCAAAGTGATGTCTATGCCGGATTTTTTAGTGAGCTTAATTACATTACTGAAGTTCACAACGGCAACAAAGATGCTAAAAGGATCATTCATGAAGAAATAAAAAAAGAGAGTTGGTACTCTCCGTGCCTAGTGCCCGGGCTTTGGCTTTCGATTGATAAATATTTTCTAAAAAGAGGTAGACAATGAAATACATAATTGACAACGACCTGCATATTCACACATATCTTTCGCTATGTTCAAAAGATGAGAAACAAAATCCGGGAGCTATTCTTGATATTGCCAAAGATAATAACTTAAAAAACATATGTATCACCGACCACTATTGGGACAGCGCTGTTCCTTGCAATACGTCTGTTAACTGGTGGTATGATGAGCAGAATTTCGACCATATATCAAAAATTCTACCGCTGCCGCAGGAAGATAATGTAAGATTTTTGTTCGGTTGCGAAGCGGATATGGACAGCGACAACAGAATCGGTCTTCCGAAAGAAAGATATGATAATTTTGACTTTATAATTGTTTCAACCACTCATTTTCATCATATGGCAGGCGGAGAATGGGAGGATACAAGTAATAAGGCTATAGCAAGCCGTTGGATAAAGCGTATGCATGCCGTGCTTGAAAGTGATTTACCTTTCAAAAAGACAGGTATTGCACACCCTGCGTGCTATCTGATGAACAAGAAATCACGGGAAGATTATCTTGAAACATTAAATTTAATATCAGACAGCGAATATGAAAATATATTTAAAACAGCAGCCGAAAAGGGAATAGGCATAGAGATTAATGCCGGTGATTTTAAATTCAGCGATGATGAAGCAGACAGCGTTTTACGTATGTTCAGAATCGCCAAAGGGTGCGGCTGTAAATTCTATCTCGGCAGTGACGCACATCATAACAGCCAACTTGTAAACGCATTACCGATATTTGAAAAAGCAATCAGCTTACTCGGTCTTGAAGAATTCAATAAATTTATTATATAGAAAACGGGCAGGAAAACCTGCCCGTCATTTTATTCTTTGATTGTTTTTATCAGAAGCTCTGCATTGGGTACAAGTCCCGAAATATCGCCGTCGTTCGAAAGAAGCATTCTGACTACAGTTGAGCTGACATCGGCATACTCTTTTGAGCAGGGGAGATACATAGTTTCAAAATCTCTGCCGTACAGCTTTCTTGAAAGAAGCATATTTGTTCCTGCCATGCTTTCTTCGTACTGATAATCCTTATCGTTTCTGATTCCCTTTACTGTAACATCTATTTCGTTGACCTTTGCAAAATCCACGAGCAAACCGTCATAAATAGCAACTCTGACATTGTGAAGCTTTTTAACCGCATCCTCAACAAGCATGGCTCGCTTCTCGGAACAAAGCATATAATTCTTAGACGAGTTTTTTGATACAAGAACAACAACCTCGTCAAAGAGCATAGAAGCCCGTTTAATTATATCAAGATGACCTACGGTAATTGGGTCATAGCTGCCCGGAACTAAAGCTCTACTCATCTTTTGATTCCTCCTTGTCGCAACTTTCGTTGTAGGTAAACATAGTTACAAACACCTTGCCGTAGCGGTATTTCTTTTTGAAGTCGAGTGTATATACCTTTTCGCCATCCTCGCAAAAGTCTACGTTTGTTTCGCAAACAACGATTGCACCGTCATTAAGGATATTTGCACGAGTAAGCTTTTTCAGAATTTCGGCTTTCATATCTTTTGCGTAAGGAGGGTCAAGAAAGACTAAATCAAACTTCTCCTTATTTGCAGCTGATTTAAGATATTCGCTGTAATCCATTCTTGAAATTCTGCACTGCTTCATAAGACCGGTGCTCTTGGCGTTTTGCTTTATAATATCAACCGCCTCAACACTTGCATCGATAAGAACGGCACTGTCTGCACCTCGACTAACAGCTTCAAGCCCTATCTGACCGCATCCTGAAAATAAGTCCAGAACACGTCTGCCTTCTATATCAAACTGAATTGCACTGAACATGCCTTCTTTTACTCTTTCAATTGTAGGTCTTGTAATCTCTTCGCCCGGAAGGGTAACAAGTGCTTTACGATTTGCTTTACCTGCAATAATTCTCATATTAATTCTCCTGTTTGTTAAAATGATTGAAAATGTTTTCCGCAATTGCACTACTTATACCGCTGACGGCGGTAAGCTCCTTGAGAGATGCTTTTTTTATGGCAGTAAGCGTGCCGAAGTGGCCGAGCAGTAACTTTGCTTTAGCCGGACCGATCCCGTCGATTTCGGCGAGGGAAGAGCATTTAACGCCTTTTCTTCTTGAAGCATCCATTTTAGAAAACGTGTATCTGTGAACTTCTTCCTGGATTTTGTAGAAGAAATTGAACATTTCCTGATTCCTGGCTATGCTGATTTCGTTATCTCCGTCGGTAATGGTTCTTGTTTTGTGGTGTTCATCCTTAACCATTCCGAAGACGGGAATGGTTAAGTTCATTTCCGATAACAGATTCTTGATTGTGTTAACATGTCCTGCGCCTCCGTCAAGAAGAATAAGGTCTGGAGTCGTATTCATTGATGTATCGTCGTCTGCGCCGATATGCAAAAGTCTGCGTTTTAAAGCTTCTGCCATTGCAGCGTAGTCGTCCTGACCTGCTGTTTCTTTGATGGCAAATGAGCGGTAGTCACTCTTTTTGAACTTGCCGTTTTCAAGAACAATCATTCCGCAGTACATTGATGAATTACCGCTGTTGGATATGTCATAACTTTCAATGCGTTCCGGCAATACTTCAAGGCACAGCAGATTTGCAACATTTATCAGCAGCTCCTCATTGTTGGATAAGATTGCTGTTCTTGTGTTTATAGCCTCTGTTGAGTTGTTCACGGCTATGTTGCACAAAGCACGCTTGTCACCGCGTTCAGGATGATGAACTGTTACAGAATGTCCTGAAAGCAGTGAAAGTGTTTCTGATAATTCTGCTTCTGTTTCTGTGTCGATATCAAAAGAAAGGTATATGCTTCTCGGTATCATATCAAAGTTGTCATAATATCTTAAAACTAAATCTGAAAGGGCTTCACTGTCGTTTATTTCATCTGTTGACAGAAAAATACATTCCTTATCTTGCACAATTCCTGAACGAATTTTTAACACGGTAATGCATGACATAACATCCGATTCCGAGTATCCGAACACATCTTCCTCGTTTTTTGGAGTTGAAACAACGTTTTGCTTTTCACTCAGTATTTTCAGATTTTTTATGCTGTCTCTGTATTTGGCTGCCTCTTCAAAACGCATTGTTTCAGATGCAGCCATCATTTTTTCTTCGAGTATTGATACTGCACCTTTGCTGTCGCCTCTGAGAAACAATTCGATTTGTCTGATAATATCCGAGTATTCTTCACTCTTAATGTTGCCGGTGCACGGTGCAAGACAATTGTCAAGATGATATGAAAGACATGGTCTGCAGATTCTTTTCCCGTGAACAAATTTCTTATCGCAGTCGGGTATTCTGAATATTTTCTGTATCGTCTTAATTATGTCATTAACAGCATAAGATGAGGTGTACGGACCAAAATATTTTCCGTCATTGTTTCCTCGTTTTCTTGATAATTCAAGTTTCGGAAATCCGCCAATTACAGACATCTTTATATAGGGATATGTTTTTGCATCCTTTAGTTTTATATTATATTTTGGATTGTGCCTCTTTATAAGCTCGTTTTCAAGGACGAGAGCCTCTGGTTCATTTCGAGTGACGATGATATCAAAATCAAAAATGTTTGATACAAGTTTTTGTGTTTTAATATTTAAGCCGGATGAATGAAAATAGCTGGAAACGCGGTTCTTTAAACATTTTGATTTGCCGACGTAGATTATCTTGCCCGAACTGTTTTTCATAAGATAAACTCCGGGCATTGAGGGGAGGGTATTAAGCTTATCTTTAAATTCCTGACTGCGTTCCATTATTTCACCGCCTTATAAAGAAAAAAGGAGCACCTGTAAGCAGTACTCCAACTTTACTTAAAAATAATACTATTCTGCAAATCCTGTTGCAATGAGTGCAGCAAGTTCCTCAACTGCAGTTTCTTCGTCGCTGCCGTCAGCAATAATAGTTATTTTTGTGTCCTTTGCAATACCGAGAGAAAGTACGCCGAGAAGGCTCTTGGCATTTGCTCTTCTGTCGCCGTTTTCAACCCAGACAGAACTTTTGAATGTGTTTGCCTTATGGATGAAAAAGGTTGCAGGTCTTGCATGTAAACCTTCCGGATTTCTAACTTCTACTTCCTTTGAGAACATTGGTTTTTACCCTCCAAAACAATATCTAACATACTATAGAATATATTTTAACAGAAAACTTTACTGAAATCAATAACAAACTATGAATTTTATAAAAAAATCTAAAACTTCTGTTATTAATTGGGTAAGTTGCCGTTAATAGACGAAATGCAAACAAATCATAGAAGAATTATATCATCAACATAACTGTTGATGTCGGATATCGAATCTGTATAAATCGAAAACTTTGTTCCCGGAGACGCAAAAACAGAACTGTTAATGTAAATCATTGAATCATTCTCTTTTACTTTTGCCTTGATTTCAATAAGTACACCGGTATTTATATCAGTGTAATCATACATCAGTGAATTGTTAATAGCTGTATATCTTTTGTTTTTGATATTCTTGACATCAACAATTGTGCCTATGCAGTCGCCGGATTCGGAAAAGTAAATCTCTTCGCCGATTTTGAAATCATCTGATGATATTTCTGCTGATTCAACCGCAAGTGTGATCGCCGCCTGGTGAGTTTTGTCGAGCATCATGAAAATCTGTTTGTTGTTGAGCTTAAAAAAAGCAGCGAGAATAACGGCAACAGTAGCAATAATTATTACAACATCCAGCGTGTTTGCGAGTCTTAGTTTTAAAGATTTGAATTTCATGGCACTATTCCTTGTTATTTTCTAAGTTAATGACTGATGCTTCAAAGGAAAACTCCGGAACATAAAGCTCAAGTGTATCTCCGACAGAAATCTTTCGTCCGGATATCAAGTATTCGTTGTTAATAAAATCTGCTTTTGATTCAATTAAAATTAACGCCGTCTTTTTGTCGGGTGATTTATAGGTTGTCGCGGTATTGGTAAGCTTGTCAAGAAACTCAACGGTTTCGCTGTCATAACTTACGTATTTGATTGTTCCTGCAGATTCTTCGCTGTTGGAAAAATAAACGATGTCTCTGTTTTTAATCAAGCCTGAATGCTTGATAGGTATATTTTTGATCCGAAGAGTCAAAGTAACAGTTTCTTTTTGCGAAAAATCAACCTGAGCACTGTCTTTGAAATTAATTGTTACGAAAATAGACAGAAGGACAAGTGCAACAAACGCCAGGAGCAGATCGACATAATTCAACCTTTTGCGAGAGTTATTCATATTTTACCTCATTTGTTTTTGTATTCTCTGACAACACCCGTGTCGATGTAATCGGCCTTATAACATTTTCCCGAAGTGTAAGAAGCTGACATAATAGCAGAAAACATAAATATAACATTCAAGTCACAATAAATATCTGTAAATATGCAAACTGCAAGGAAAGAAAGCTGGGAACACAGCAGACCTATTGAAAGGAATCTTGCCTTGTTTGATTTCATAAAATCGGCAGATATCGACTTTATGGTACTTGCTGTCATCGAAATTACAACAGCAGCTAAAAGGACAACACCTGTAATTCCGAAGGTGATCAGAACGTTAAATAGCATGTTACCGTTAAAACCAGTAACATAGGGACCCGAACCGAATAACGGATTTAGTTTCATCAAGTCCAGTGCTTCACTGAAAGTGTTAATTGCACCATTTGATGCGGAAATGCTGTACTCCGACGGAATTGAATTGAAAATCTTTTGCAATGCATATGCGGCAAAGGGAGCAGGAAGTATCAGGAAAATATATTTAATTTTAAAGAAAACAAGTATTGCTACACATGAAATGATACAAATCAGAATAAGTTCATATGATGAAACATATATAAGACTTGCAAAGAGAAGCAGCAGCCAAATAGCATTGAGCAAAGCTTCTTTTCCTTTATTGATGCCTATAAAATATGAAAAATTCATCGGCACTGCCATAGCAAGAAATGGTGCAGCAAAAGATGCTGATGTTATTGAATATACAAGATTGCTTATATTCAGATTGTACAGAAAATTTCCTACAGCAGATGTTCCGAAGAACATGTTACTTAAGTAGTAAAGAATCAGAATAACAGTAAAGGCCCTTGTCATTTTAATAAGAACAGTAAAGGTTCTTCTGAACATTGCTGTGGAACGTACAAGATTCATTACTGCAATGCATGATATGAAAAATGAAATGTAAATAAAAAAACGGTTAGAAAAAGTATATCCGTCAGTAACGATACATCTGAATACTATATATAGAATTGCGATAATTATCAGAGCTGTTGATACGTTGAAATCAATATGTCTTTTACCCAAAAGATATCTGTATATCAAAGCCAGGAAAGTTATGCACATCAAAGTCAGAAGCAATGGCTTGCTGAGCAAGGGAAGAACCGCTAAAATCAACAGCATGCCGAATTCCGGTCTATTAAAAATGAACAGCACCAAAAGAAGTGACAGCACGAACATTGAAATTGCGCTGACAGGATAAATAACCGAAAAAATACCGCATATTACACCGAGAAAGAAAGGTGTGGAAGAAGCATTACCGCGTACTGTTTCATCCTCGGTAACTAGAAGTTGCTCATTGTATACAATGCTTAAAGAGCTAAGTATTTTGCTTCCGATTATAAGCTGATGAAGTGACTTGTTAGATGTAAAAAGAATTAGACTTATAATTAACAGAACAATACCGGTGAATGTGTTGATGTCAGAAATAAAAACACTTAGCGATTCACCTATTAAATAACTTATAATCAATGAAGTAAGGCTGAATGAAAGCAGAAAAACACCGAATACTCTGATTTTGCCGGATAATAGTTTTAGGTATACGCTTTCGAGAAGATACGAAAGCATGGACTTTTCGCTCTTTTGGGAGAAGTTAGTGCGAATCGTTTTAAAAAAGCTTTTTAAAACTTTTATAACGCTGTCCTTCCCGGCAACCGAAGAGTCTTCTCCGAGATTTATTGTTTCGGCTATTCCGCTATTATATTCTCGGTCATGATTTTCGTTCAATATAAACACCTCGTATGTGTATTTATTGTTGGTTTAGTGTTTCAAGATATAAAATATCTTCCTTGGTAAGCTCTGCTTTGGCAAGTAAATCAGGACGGTGAGTCAGCGTTTCCTCAAGGGATGAACGACGCCTCCACTTTCTTATGTCTTCGTGGTTACCTCCAAGCAAGACCTCGGGAACCTTCAGATTGTAATATTGGGCCGGCTTTGTGTATTGAGGATATTCAAGCAGACCCGAAGCAATGCTTTCGTCTTCATAGCAAACTGAATCTGGAAGTACTCCCGGAATTAGCCGCGAAACAGAATCGATAATAGTCAAAGCCGGGAGTTCGCCGCCTGTCAGTACAAAATCTCCGATAGAGATTTGCTCATCAATTATTAAGGTTTCTATACGTTTATCAATGCCCTCGTAGTGACCGCAAAGAAAAACAAGACTGTCATATTTAGAAAGCTCAATAGCTTTTTCATGATTAAAAACAGAACCTTTAGGCGAGAGATATATTACTCGTTTGTTTACGGGAAGCGAGTCTTTAAAGGAATTAAAGCAGTCAACAACCGGTTGTACAGACATGAGCATGCCCATGCCGCCGCCATAGGGGGTGTCGTCAACTTTTCTGTGCTTATCTTTTGTAAAATTTCTTATGTTATGGACATTTACACTAATTATTTTTGATTTTTGAGCTCGTCCCAAGATGCTTGCATCGGTTATTGATGTAATCATTTCGGGAAATAGTGTCATTACGTCAAATCTCATCAGCGGATCTCCTCCGCATCATCAAAAATACCAGGGATAGGTCTTATAAGAATGTGACTGTTTAAATCGGTTTCAATTATAACGCCTTCAACAGCGGGCAGCATGTATTCCTGCTTTCCGTCAGAGATTACATAAATGTCAGATGCCCCGTAGTTCAAAATGTCCTTGACTTTTCCATAGCTTTTTCCGCTGTCTGCGTCAATCACCTCAAGCCCCAATAAGTCAGCAATAAAGTTTTTGTCTTCATCGACTGCGATGTCATTTCTTGAAACGTACAGATACTTGTTTCTCATCATGTCCGCATCTTCTGCAGAATTGATGCCTTCAAGTTTAATATACAGAAAACCTTTGTATTCTTTAATAGAAGTAACCTTGTAACTCTTTTCACCGTGACTGTCTGTGTACATTGTTTTGGCACCGAAAACCGAGGCAGGGGAGTCGCTGTAGCATTCTACCTTCAGTTCTCCGTTTATGCCTCTTTTGTTGATTACTTTTCCACATTCAAGAAATTCATTGTTCATATTAATTCTCCGTTAATTGTCTGTAGCTTTAACATATACGTTTGTGTCCCAGGCAGGGAAATACTTAAAATGTCTGATGTAAATTTCACACTTGCCGTAAAGTTCCTTTAGTAGCATCGGAATATCAAAGAAATCCTCATTTCTGTGATAAATTGCACAGGAAATTGTCGGTCTATATTTTTTTATTGTCTGTGATAAACCGATAATGGCGTTTCTGTCCGACCCTTCGGCGTCGATATTTATAAAATCTACGGCATCATCAATAAAATTGTCTGCAGCATCAGCACGGACTTGGATGCTCTTTACATTTTTATGACTGGTTGTGCTTGCACTGTTTCTTCCTGACCTTGAATAGAATGTGAGCGTTTCCTCTCTGTTCCACGCTGCAATATTGAAAAAGCGCGAGCTGTCTATGTGGTTTTCTTCTGCGTACCTCTTTAGTTTTGCGAAGTTTTTGATATCAGGTTCAAAAGCAGTAATTTTTTTGCAGCCACCTGAATAAGAAATGTATTCTCTGATTGTATCACCGTTGTATGCACCGATATCGACATAGTGACTGTTGGCTTTTGGACAAATAATCGAGCTGTATGCTTCAGAAACATCTGTTTCTGCACTAAGTAAATACTCCAGACCTCCTGTGAGTTTTCCGAGAATCAGATTGATGAAATTCTTTTTTGATAAATCATCGGACAGTAAACCGTAAACATACTCAAATTTTGAATAATTGTTTTTGATAAATTCAAAGTCAAACAATCCCTCTCCAAAAACGGGCACATCTGGGCAGAATAGCTCTTGTTCAGAGGAAATTTTCAAAACATTATCAATTACTTCTTGTCTGCTTGTTGCAAAAGACATGAGTACCGTAAAATTGTCAAAAGTCTCTTTGGCGCATGAATAATCCGTCACGTTAAAACCGTGAAAAACTTTGTTTTTCGAGAAACCGTCGCTTGCAAAAACGCCTGAGATTTTAATACCTTTGCTTTCGCAAACGGCAATCACTTTATCAGCACCGTCTCCCATACCGTATAAGAGAATGGGCTTGTTGGATTTCTTGAGTTTTGACCATAAATCTTTGGTCTCAAGTATTTGTCGAATCATTATACGTCTCCTGTTTATATTCATACTTATTCTATCACATTTGTTTGAAATTGTAAAGAGTATAGATAAAAGATAAGTATAAATAAATGCCGTTTTTTCAATTCTAATTATGCATGAGTTTTTAGAATTAAAACAAATTGTTTATATATTTTCATTTGACTTTCAATCTTTGTTATGATATCATATTAAGGAAAAAGCGGGGTGATTTTGTGAAGATACTTGTGCTTTCTTGCAATACAGGTCAGGGACATAACTCGGCTGCAAATGCAATCAAAGAGAAATTCATTTCATTGGGACATGAATGTGAAATAAAAGATGCTCTTCGCTATAGTTCGAAAACATTTTCTAAAGGCGTTTCCACATCTTATAATAAAATCGTTCTTCATACGCCACTTGCTTTTGGAGCAGGTTATAATTTCAGCAAGGCCAAGACCTATAAAAGCGGAAGACCGAAATCAGCCGTTTACGCTGTGAATATGTCTTATTCCAAGAAGCTTTATATGGATATTGTTTCCGAAGGATATGATGCAGTAGTCTGCACTCACGTTTTTCCCGCCCAGGCTCTTACTCATGCCAAGCATAAGCATGGTCTTGATGTTCCGATATATTTTGTTGCAACAGATTACGGCTATTATCCCTTCTGTGACGAACTTGATATTACACGATTTTTTGTTGCATCTGAAAAGGTTATACCGGAATACGTGGGACGTGGAATTTCAAAGGATATTATAGTTCCCTCAGGCATTCCTGTTGCTGAACGTTTTGTGGATGATATGCCCAAAAAGCTGGCAAGAGCTTATCTCGGACTTGATCCTGACCGCTTTATATGCCTTATAATGTCTGGCAGTATGGGTTTTGGCAACATTTATGAATTGATTGACAAGATGATTGAATGTCCGTCTGATAATTTTGATATTCTTGTTCTTGCGGGTAACAATCATAAACTGAAGAATGGTGTAAATGAAACCTATTATAAGCATAGTAACATTGGCGCAATAGGCTTTACTGATAAAGTTCACTTGTATATGAAGGCGTGTGACCTTGTTATTACAAAACCCGGCGGTCTTTCATCTACCGAAGCAATGGTAAGCAACGTTCCGATGATACTTACAAAGCCAATTCCCGGCTGTGAAACTGATAATTATAATCTTTTGACGGAACTCGGTGCAGCGCTTAAAGGTAAAACCCTCGATCAGGCTGTATTCTCATTTAATTGCGTTTTGTTTAACAAGAACGTTCGTGATGAAGTTATGTATTGTCAGAATCTTTATATCAATAAAAATGCCGCACAAACAATCTGTGATTATATTATTCAAAACAGTAAATAAATTCTAAAGGAATTACATAAAATGAACAACAGAATTTTAGCAAAGGTTGGCGGTCTTGCCATTATGGAAAGCGAAGTAGAAGAAATGGTAATGACTCTGAGAAGCCGTGGTCAGAACTACGATCATCCTCAGGGCAGAGCTGCAATCTTAGAACAGCTTATAGCAAATAAACTTCTCCTTATTGAAGCACAGAAAAATCTTTATGAGCACAATGCCGCATTCAAGGCACAGCTTGAAAAGGTTAAGGAAGATATGCTTATCAACTTTGCTGCATCCAAGGTACTTGACGAAGTTAAGGATGCGACAGAAGACGAAGTCAAGAAGTATTACGATGACAATATGGATAAGTTCCAGAAGGGTGAATCTGTAAACGCTTCTCATATTCTTGTTGACAGCGAAGAAAAGGCAAATGAGATTCTCGCAAAAATCAATGCGGGCGAAGTTTCCTTTGAAGATGCTGCAAGAGAAAACAGCACTTGTCCCTCTAAGGATAACGGCGGTAACCTCGGTGAATTTACAAGAGGTCAGATGGTTCCCGAATTTGATGAGGCAGTGTTCTCCATGCAAGTCGGCACCGTTTCCGCACCCGTTAAAACACAGTTCGGCTATCACCTTATTAAGCTCATTTCCAAGAGCGAAGCTTCAACATATGCCTTTGATGAAATCAAGGCTCAGCTTACAGATATGGTAAATCAGGAAAAGAAGCAGGCGGCATTCCAGAGCAAGATTAACCAGCTCAAGATTCTTTATCCTGTTGATAAGTTCTAAGCAAATTTCCTCGGAGAAATCCGAGGATTTTTTATAAAAAACTATTGCAAGCATTTAAAAAAAGTGCTATAATTTTTACATCATTTTTTGGGAGGCATCTATATGAGCATCAAAATAGGCATATACGGCTACGGCAACCTCGGCAGAGGTGTTGAGTCGGCAATCAAGCAAAACCCCGACATGGAGCTTGTAGCGGTATTTACAAGAAGAAATCCAGCAGACGTTAAAATCAACACAGCTACCGCCTTAGTGTGCCACACAGATGACGCCAAATACATGACAGATAAGATTGATGTAATGATTCTCTGCGGAGGAAGCGCCACAGACCTTCCCACACAAACACCCGAAATTGCATCAATGTTTAACTGCATCGATTCCTTTGACACCCATGCCAAAATACCCGAGCACTTTGCAAATGTTGATAAGACAGCTAAGGAATCGGGTAAGGTTGCAATAATCTCTTGCGGTTGGGACCCCGGTATGTTTTCACTGAACCGTCTTTATGCTTCGGCAATTCTTCCCGACGGCGAAGACTATACCTTCTGGGGCAAGGGGGTAAGTCAGGGTCACTCAGATGCAATAAGACGCATTGATGGCGTTGTTGATGCAAGACAGTATACAATTCCCGTTCCCGAAGCTCTGGATGCTGTAAGAAGTGGTTCTGCTCCTGCACTTACAACCAGACAGAAGCACACAAGAGAATGCTTTGTTGTTGTAGAAGATGGTGCAGATAAGTCAAAAATTGTAAATGAAATTGTAACTATGCCTAACTACTTTGCAGATTACGACACAACAGTTCATTTTATTTCAAAAGAAGAACTCGACCGCGACCACAAGAATCTTCCTCACGGCGGATTTGTAATAAGAAGCGGCAGAACAGGGGAGAACGGTCAGAATAATCACATTATTGAGTATAGCTTAAAGCTTGACTCAAACCCCGAATTTACTTCATCCGTTCTTGTTTGCTATGCAAGAGCTGCATACAGAATGAACAATGAAGGAATGAGCGGTTGCAAGACTGTATTTGATGTTGCTCCTTCTTATCTTTCTTCTAAATCTGCAGAAGAAATCAGAAAAACAATGCTTTAATAAATTTAAAAGCCACTCCGTTTGGAGTGGCTTATTTTATCATTATATAATTTTAAAAATTAAATCATATTTAACAGTTACTTAATCAGAATAGTAGTATTCTTTATTAGGATCCCGATAACCGTACTTTTCAGCAAGTTTCTTGTCATCAGGATTTTCAACATTATGTTTTAATAGCTCATTCTGATGTTGTAAAGTTCTAACCTGTTCTTCGAGCAATTCATTCTCTTTTTCGAGCATTTCATTCTGTTCTTCGAGCTTTTGATTCTGTTTTTTGAGTATTTCATTTTCTTCTTTGATTTTCTGAACGTTATCATAAGTATTTTGATGTTCATCTTGATTGTCAGTCACGACAGATTGACTTGTACATGCAATAAGCGAGGTGCAAAATGATAAACATATAATGAAAACAAGTATATTTTTCATAGCATTATCTCCTTCAAATTGAAATAAGTTGTCTAAAACCCACCTAAAAAAGTGGGTTTGATGTAAATTTAGAGAGACTTAGGAAGCTCAATGTCGTACTTTTCACAAAGTGCGTGCATCTTCTTAATGGGGTCCATAAGAACGCTTACGGATCTGTTGATGTTAAGAGCTTCGATGTAGTATGCGGCATACTTCATAACATTTACTTCAACGAACCAGTCACGGCTAAGAGCATTGTCAGAATTATAAACAGCATTTGTAGCATAAATTCTGTCAAATATCTTTCTGTTTGCGTAGTCATCAATAGTTTCAAAACCATTGCAGAAAAGACCGAATGTGAAGAAACCAAATATTCTTCTTGCTCCCATACCCTTGAGCTTATCAAGGATATGAAGGAAAGAGTCGCCGGAGGAAATGATGTCATCAACAACGATGATATCCTTACCCGAAACGTCATCACCAAGGTATTCGTGAGCTACAATGGGGTTTCTGCCGTCCTTTACGATTGTGTAATCACGTCTCTTATAGAACATTGCAAGAGGAATACCAAGAACAGAAGAATAGTACATACCTCTGCCGAGAGCACCTTCATCAGGAGAAACGATAACAGTATTCTTGATGTCGATA
>JAGAUT010000039.1 GCA_017620655.1 Clostridia bacterium
AATAACTACCTTCTTAGCACCTGCATCGATGTGTGCCTGAGACTTTTCCTTGGAGCAGTAGAAACCTGTACATTCAAGAACTACGTCTACACCAAGTTCGCCCCAAGGACAATCCTTTGCGTCCTTTTCAGCGTAAATCTTGAGAGTCTTGCCGTCAACTGTGATTGTGCCTGCTTCATCATCGGATTCAACTGTGTGAAGGTTTTCGCCGAGAGTACCGCAGTAACCGCCCTGAGCTGTATCATACTTGAGAAGCTGAGCGAGCATGGAAGGCTTTGTGAGGTCGTTGATAGCAACAACATCGTAACCTTCTGCACCAAACATCTGTCTGAATGCGAGACGACCGATACGGCCAAAGCCGTTAATAGCAACTTTAACTGACATTTTGAATTCCTCCAAATTTTTAAATTAAAATTAGTGATTTAATTTTTCACAACTAATATTTTAATACGATTTTTTCTTTTTTGCAAGTATCTTTGTTAAAGTTTTCATATTCTTCATACTTTATATATACTATTACCACCAGACCATAAAAAACTGTCCGTTATTTATTCATTTTATCAAAAGAGATTCAACTATTTGTCAAAACGGGTTGAAAAAATCCGGGGGCGGTGGTATACTAATAGGGCAAATGACGGTAGACTTCCGTCAAATCCGACAAAGAAAGGCGGTGTTGGCAAAGTGGGTATATTTTTTAAAGATAAAGAGAAAACTTATCCCGAGGGACTACCCGAGGATACGCTTCTCGCTTTCAAAGCGGCAGACGGCAGTGACTCTGCATTCGAAACCTTAGTTCGAAAATACGAAAAGCTTGTCAGCACCTGCGTTTACAGCATTGTCGGTAACAGCGAGGACGTACTTGATGTATCGCAGGAAACATTCCTTAAAGTATACAAGTCAATCAGCTCATTCAAGGGCGACAGCGAGTTTTCAACGTGGTTATACAGAATTGCAAAAAACACGGCCCTCGACTTTGTGCGAAGGCGAAAACAAACATCTGTCAGCATAGACAGCTCGGGTGAGGAAAATGAAGGCTTTGACATTCCCGACGAGAGCACCTATGCAAGTCCCGAAAAGAGTGTCCTGCAGAACGAAAGGAAGCGGATTCTGTATTCAGCTTTGGAAAAGCTTTCCGACGAGCACCGTGAAATTATTATTCTACGGGATCTGAACGATTATTCATACGAAGATATAGCATCAAAGCTTGAAATTGAAGCAGGCACCGTAAAATCAAGGCTTTTCAGGGCAAGGGAGCAACTTAGAAAAATTCTTTTGAAAGAAAATTATTTTTAGTGGGAACTTTTAGGAAAAGTAAACGTCAAATGCAATGTAAAACAAATACGAAGGAAAGGAGTGCTTGATTTTGGCAGACGCGAGAAACATTTGCGAAGAAATTGAAATTGCCATATATTCCGATGCGGAGTTATCGGACGAACAGAAAAATCATATAGAAAACTGCGAAAGCTGCAAGGCACTTCTTTCACAGGTAATGAAAATGAAAAAAGACCTTGAAGGTCTTTCTGTACCGGGACTCCGTGAAGGAGATGTAGCAAACGCCGTAATGGCCGAAATTGCAAAACAGAAAACAGCAGTCCCCTTCCCCAAGTTCAGAATCACTCACCATATCGGAACTGCCGCGGCGGTTGCAGTTATTCTCGTGGCGGCTCTCATAATCGGAAACCCCTCTGAAACAGACAATTTCAGCAAAAACGACTCAGACGGCACAAACACCGTAGTCTTCGATGCACCAAAAACAAATCAGATTATAAGAGGTGTGACATCAGATACAAACGATGAAGAAACAGTCGAAGAAAGTGCGGCTGTTTTATTCGATACCGAAGCTCACGCGCAAGAGGAAGAATCCTTGAGAGCTGCTGACATTGTTATGAAAAAATCGACAAACGGCGCCCTGCAGAGTCAGGATGACGGTTCTTACTTTACCGACGGTGCTGTTACAAACGATTCCTTTGTTTACAACACGGCTTCCTTGGCGGAAGACGTCCGGCAAGCAATACCTGAGGAAAACAAGGAAGCGGCAAAAGAAGAAAAGCCCATGATGCTGTTTGCTGCTCCCCCGCCGGGCAATACAACAAACGACCTTTCTTCAGAAGTATATGAAGAAGAAATCATTCCCGAAAGCGAATCTGAATTTACTCCGCCCTTTGATACGACAACAACATCGGAAATGCAGGCTGTGGGCGGCGGTTCATCGGGCGGTGCGGCATCTTCAGTCTGCACCGACAGTATGGAAGCATCGGCAGAATCCGAGCAGGCATATATCTTTAGCGGCATTGAGCTTATGAATTCTCCGGACTCTTTCAGCTACAACGTCTCACTTCTTAACGAAAGACTTTACGAGCTTTACGCAGGTAAATATATTCTGTCTGAAGAAAAACTTTTAAGTCTCGGTGTAGACAATGCAAAGCTTTTAGAGCTTGCACCCACCATCACAGGAAACATGTTTGAATTCTACAAAGGGATACTCGACATTTTTGAATAGTACAGCAAAAACGCTTTGGCGACATGCCAAAGCGTTTTCTTTTTGTTTATTTCTCAACGAGGAATACTTTGTCAATAATATATTCACCCGCAGAATTTGCAGGATCGAATCTGAGTTTTGCAACTTTTCCTTTCCAGCGGTCGTTTTCTGACAGTTCAAAAACAGCTGTCATATAACCGTCACCGTCTGCTTTAAGACCTGAGTAAGAGCATTTAGCCGACTTGCTTTCTGAAAGCTCAGGGTCGCTTTCGGTTGCAAAGAACACCGGTGAGAAAGGATTTTCCGCTTCCGTTTTATTTGCCTTGAACCGGACAGCTATCGCTTTATATTCCTTTGCATCAAAGAAAACATCCATTCCTATCTGTATATCCGTATTGGGTGCTTCAACTTTAACAAAGAGATTTCCGTCTTGTACATTCTTTTCACTTGCAGCACCGACATAGTATTCCTCATCGGCGCTCTCAAAGTCAAGAATCGTTTTGCCCTTTGCCTTTGCCCAGTCAAACGTTTCGGAAAGAGGAACTTTTACCTCATAACCGTCTATTTCCGTAACGACTATATTATCAACATAATAGCTGAAGCCGTATTCGCCGTTTGGATTTGTATAGATTGAAAACTCGCTGTTCTCATGGTTATCAATTTTGCCTGTTGAGAATGTTGCACTGCAATGCTTCCAACCGTCACTTACGGATATTGATGAATTGGAGGTACTCGGCACTACATGGTCAAAGTCATTGAACGCTCCCTTATCCGCATATCGGAAATTGGTGTTGAAGCTAGTCTCTGTGGGACCGCCACCGCCGGTTTTGTTACTTCCCACAAGCTTTATATCGTAGTCAATCTTATATGCGGTATAAGGCTTGAATCTTGTTGTATGGCGTATGTAAGTCCACTGCTTTCCGCTTGCAGTTTCAACAAACCACACATGATTATCCTTGTTATCGGGGTCTACAATTCTCCTTATCTTTGCATTGCCCGAATGATAGGGATTCATGTCGCCTTCGGCATCACCGTTTATGATTTCAATAGGTCTTTCTTCAATGGGAACATATACAAAATCGGGGTCCTCGATAAATCTGATATAATCAATTTCAATTTCACCCTGTCCGTTGAAGGGGTCAAAACGAAGTCCCATAATCCTATCTGCACTTTGCCAGTTATTCTGGTCGAGAAGATTCATTTTCAAGGTTACCCATTCGCCCTTAGAGTCAAGGTCATTGAAGTTAAGTCTGAGGTTCTTGTTTTCATCGTATGTGCTGTCAAGGTCTGTAATGTAGTAGAAGGAAAGATTACTGGGATTTCCGCTCGCAGTTGTATACTTATATCTGCATCTTACTTCAAGAGAAGTAAATTTCTTTGCATAGAAATCTGTCGGGAACATACCGTGAGCAAAGAAAGAAATGGGGTCATTTGTTTCGGTAATGGTGGTCATTTTTAGGGCGCCGTCTTTTGTGACAAGAGTCATATGAGACGATGAATAGCCCTCATTGTCGTAGTCGTTATTAAATTCCCATATTCCTGTTTTTCTGTCTTTGAGCACTTTCCACAGCTTTTCGTAGGTATCGGTGAAGATATACACATCGCCGTTCTTTGTTTCGGTCTTATAGCCGAGGTCACGGGCAAGCTTTTCAAAGTCAAGCATTACAAGTCCGTCAAAAATCACGGGTGTATAGCCAAGGTCATATTCTACTCCGTCAAGGCGGTATCTGTCATAGCCGACCTTGAAGAACACCTCATGTCCGTTTGCCATGATTTTGAGTGTGCCTGCGTCTTTTCTGTACTCATAGTGAGTGCCGAGAATAAAGTTAACACCCGTCGAAGGATTGAAGGGATAAAGAATCCTGCCGTCCTGCTTCATGGGAGGAATAGCAAATTCTTCATTACAGTTTGCAAGAATATCAACATCGTTGACGTAAAGCTTATTTGTAAGCTCTGCTTCTGCCACTGCTTCATCTCTGTCGTAGTAATACCAGCCGTCACGACGGAGAAGCTTTGCATACTGAGGATAGAGATGTGTTATTCTTTCCTTCTGCTTAAGCGACGGAACGATATCCTCATGGTCTTCCGGAAGATCTGTGTAGGCATTTCTTACAACATCCACATATCCGAAGCCGTTAAGTCCCGAGGGCATTATATATGTACCTTCGCCATATTCATTCCAGGTGGACAGCCACATGAAGTTTTCCGCCCAATCATACTTTGGCGAATACTTTGGCAGGTATTCGTTCTTTACCCATTCCTGAGCCTTTGCAAAGTCATCTGTTGTCATATTTCCGTATCTTATGCCGTGCCACGGAATTGAATCAAATCCGACGGAAATGGTAGGAATAGTATACATTCTTTGATTCTTGGCACTATTTGTAATGCTGTTTACATTATGCTGGTAGTCCTTACCTGCCGTACCCCAGTTATAAGCATAAGCACCGTCAAAGCCCATATTTGCAAGCTGGTCTGTAGACGAGCCTGTTGCAAAGAAAAGAACGCCGTCAAAGCCGTATTCCTTTGCTTTGTTTTCAAGATAATCAAATTCTTTCTTTACGCCCTCAACCGTTCCGAAGTACTCATCTGTCGCCAACTGCCATGAGCCGAATATGGGAAGCACAAGTTTGTTGTCGATTGTCATATATCTCGGGTCGAGGAAGTAGTTTTCAAACCAGTAAGGAACAACATGGTTTCTGAAATAGAAAGAATTGAAATGTGCGGCATTTGCCGCTTCCCAGAGAATGCAGTATTTCATGTAATCGGAATACTCGCCATACATATATCCGTGATGAAGCTGTTCGCTGTTAGAGGGATATTTGAGAGGCACCATATTCTGGTCGGCATACCAGCAGAATGCCTGGAAATCTATGCCGTGTTCAACCATGTACTTGATTTCCCAGTCGGCAGACTCGGGGTTTCCTTCATCGTACATACCGATTACGGGTATAGGCTCATCGTGTGCCGAGATACATGCCCAGCCGTAGTGAGTACCGTTTCTCCAGAGCGAACAGATGTTGAGACCCACAATGTAGTCGTCAAGATTTGCACGTGTTGTGGGTTCGGGGACATAATCTGCGTGGTCGTAAAGGTTAAAAATGTGGAGGTTGTCTATAGAGAAAAGCCCCTTTGCCGAAAATTCCATCGAATCAATGGCAGACTTTGATGAAAGTGTTACGTTGCCCACGCTTCTGCCGTTGAGAAGAATGTCGGCATTACCGTTTACTGTATCTTCTTCAATTCTCAATCTGTGCCACATATTCTGTGGAAGATTGTAAAGCTCTTTGGAATTTGCAACAAGCTTTTTACCTACTGTTCCTATCGTGAGACTGTCACCGAGTTTTATCTCAAAATCCTTACCGTCTTTTGAAATCAGATAAACTTCTGTACAAACCTTGCCCGAAAGGGGCGTTTCGAATTCTTTTGAAAGGGTTGCTCCCGATGAAAAATCAAGCTGATTATTTGTGCGTTTAACGCTGCCTGTCTTTTCCCAGCCAAACACGGTATCAGCATCAAAAATATCAAAGTTTTCATACTCGGCATAGTTCACAACCATATTGACCTGCGCAACACTTACCGTACCTATGCCCTTTTCATCCATACCCACTCTGTAAGAAAAGATATTATCCGAAAGAAGGTCAGTCTTTGAGCAGTAAATATTGTTTATATATGTATCTGCCTTTCCGCTGTCAAGGTCAATTATTGCTCTTACAATTGTAAATCCGCCGTCAACACCTGTTGAAATGTAACCTTCGGGTCTTAAAATATTCCATTCGCCATTTACTATCTTAAGCTGATATACGGGCTTTCCTTCAATGTCAAGGTATTCAAGGTACGCTCCGTCATCAGCGGCGCTGATTTGTGTTTCGAGAACAACTTTTCCCTTTGGAATATAGTTAAACTCTCTTATGTAGCATGTGCCGTATTTATCGGACACATCACCTATTGCCGTAGCACCCGTATTGTCGGTCTTTGCAGTACCGCCTCTGTTATCGAATACCCAGCCTGAGTTTATGCCCTCTTTACTACCGCCCATGCTGACATTATAGCAAAGAACATAAGCATCGTCGCTTGTGAAATCCGATAGTTCTTTCTTTAATCTATTTTCGGGAATTGCAACTCTGTTTATAATCGCCGCACATTCGCTTCTTTTGATAAGTGAGTCGGGATTGAATGAACCGTACTCATCGTTACCCATGACAACGCCTGCGTTATAGAGAGTAATCAGCTTATCCCAATAATATGCCCCAATCGGCACATCGGGAATAAACACAACGTCATTTATGGCTTTATAGTACTTTTCTCCCATCGCATCGTGGAAAATTTCTGCCATTTCAAAGCGTTTGATTTCACGGTTATAGTCATCAAACTGATTTTCTGTGATAATGCCGTTTTTCTTGGCATATTCAACATACGCATCATACCATTTACCGCCTGTTTTTTCGGATATGGTTTTGTCGTTATATTCTGCATGAACACGGCTTGCCATGGTAACTGCCTCTGCTACCGTTACGGTATTATTCGGGCTGTAAAGAGTGTCACTGGTACCCTTGACAAAGCCGAGCTCGTATGCCGAAGCCACCTCGTTTTTATACCATGCAGTTTCGGCAACGTCGGTAAACTGTCCGTTATAAGTGTTTTTCTTTGGAAAATCCGCACAGGCAGTAAGTGTAAGCGCTGTGAGAACAACTCCTGCTGTTAAAATTTTAAATAAAGATCTGAAAGTCATTTTGGCTCTCCTTTTTCTTATTTTTTGTATATTATAAAATGAAACTCTCTTCATCAGGCAAATTCCCGTTTTTTTTATAGCTGTCAAACACTTTTCGCAACAAACGATAAGCAATATAGTCGAAAGGAATTTCCTCGCATCTTATAAAGGCATTTTTACACTTTTTTTCAAGGAAAATTCTTCCGTTTTCAAAGTTTTTTACAATATCCTCACTGTTCAAGCATTCTTTATATACAACCATATTTCTGTCTTGCTTATGACTGTCGCCGCTTTTTGATTGTCCGCAATCATTCCAGTTTTCACCGGCATATGTATAAACGGCTGTTTTGTCGTCCTCCGACTCTTTTTTACATATTCCCGTATAGCCTAAGCTCATCGTGATCTCCGTTTTTCAAGTTTTTAGTATATTTATTTTACCATATAAGCCCTCCCCTTTTCAATCACCATTTTAGATTTTAGTCATATTCTACAAGCAATTCCGTCAAAACAGACAAAAAAATCCCGCACCTTTCGGTACGGGATTTAATGTATGAATTAAACTTCAACAAGCATTACCTTATCGAGGATAAATGTACCTGTTGCATCGCAGGGGTCAATACGGATTGTTGTAATTTCGCCCTTCCATGCTTCATTTGTCATATGAAGTGCCGCTGTATAGTAACCGTCGCCGTTATCTATAAGAGCCGCAGTTCTGATAGATGCAGACTTCTTTTCCGCAAGACCGGGGTCTGCCTTTGTGTCATAGTAAATCTTAAAGCCTGCTGTTGTGCGTTCTTCGCCGACATTTTCTCTCTTGAAGCGAACTGCAACAAGCTTATACTTATCGCCGTCAAAGGAGCCTTCAATATAAACCTGCGGGTCGGCAGTTTCATCTGCCACCATTATAAGTTCGCCGTTTTCAACCTTATGTTCTTCAAGACCCGAGAACTTTGTGAGTGTATTCCACTGTTCATCGGTATCAAAGATTACTTCACCCTTAGCGTTTTCCCACTTGAAGTACTTTGAGGGATTTGCCTTCATCTGTTCTTCTTCACTGAGCATTTCAATCTTGAGATTGTCAAGATAGTAGCTGAAGCCTGCATCGCCGTTGGGATTTAAGTAGATTGTAAACTGAGACTTGGAATTACTGTCAAGCTTTTCGATTGTGGCATTGGTTTCATAATGTACCCAGCCGTCAGCCTGTGAGAATTTTACATTACTGCCCACGATGTGGTCAAGGTCATTGAGCGCACCCTTATCTGCATACTTGAGGTTGAGGCAGAAGGAGGTTGATGTGAGTGCTTCATTGCCGACATTATTTTCACCGAGCTTGATATCAAAGGAAACCTTATATGTTGCACCCTGCTTATAACGGGCAGGATACATAAAGTATACATACTTACCGCCGGGCTGTGCCTGTACGTGCCATACGTGATTACCCTTCTTATCGGGGTCTTCGACTCTTACAATCTTTGCACCGTTAGAGGTGAAAGAATTGAGCTTTTCGTCCTCTGCGTCACCGTTTGTAATAGACATGGGCACTTCTTCAATGGGAACGTATACATATGAAGGATCTTCAATAAATCTGATATAGTCTACTTCCATTTCACCGTAACCGTTGAAGGGGTCAAATCTGAGACCTGTGAGGGCTGTTGCTGCCTGCCATGCGTCGAGTGTTGTAAGGTCTACCTTAACTGTCTGCCATTCGCCGTCACTTGTAAGACCGTCAAGGGAAACTAAGATTGTCTTGCTTTCGGAATACTTGCTGTCAACGTCGGTAATATAGTAGAACTTGATATGGGGTTCTGTTGTAGCATTTGTGATGTCATATCTGAACTTCATTTCCATGGAGAGGTATCTCTTTGTATGGAAATCTTCGGGGAAGTCGGAAGCATTGAAGTATGCAACGGGGTCGCCTGTATTCTTGGAATTTGTTACAAAACGAATGGTCGAGCCTGTCATAATAAGATCCATATAACCGGAAGACCAGCCTTCTGTATCAAATCCGTTAAATTCCCAACCGCCCGTCTTTCTTTCTGCTATACTCTTCCATACTGTTTCGTATGTATCGGAGTAAATATAGAGGTCGCCGTCCTTTGTTTCGGTCTTATAGCCAAGATCCTTTGCAAGCTTTTCAAAATTGAGCATAGGAAGGCTGTCAAAGGCTGTAACTGTATAGCCAAGAGCCGCTTCCTTGCCATCAAGGACATATCTGTCAGAACCGATTTCGAACTTGACATCGTGGCCGTTTGCCATGATTCTTAAGGTGCCTGCATCCTTTCTGTACTCATAGTAACAGCCGAGGATATAGTGTACACTTGTCATGGGATTGAAGGGGAAATAAACCTTTCCGTCTATCACCTGTGCAGGAATTGCCTTTTCGGGTGCCGTGTTTGCAAGAATGTCAATGCCGTTGATATAGAGCTTATTCTTGGCCGCCTTCTTTGCTTCTGCACCTGTAGCATCGGATGATACCTTGAGCCAGTATTCGCCGTTTCTTGCAAGAGTCTTTGCATACTGAGGATAGAGATGATTGATTCTTTCCCTCTGAACGAGTGTGGGAACCGTATCATTATGTGCTTCGGGCATATCTGTGAGTGTCTTTCTGATAACATCAACATAGCCAAAGCCATTCTGACCTGCAGGACACATGTATGTACCTTCGCCGTATTCGTTCCATGTAGAGAGCCATACAAGCTTATC
This sequence comes from Clostridia bacterium, assembly GCA_017620655.1. Lineage (GTDB taxonomy): Bacteria > Bacillota > Clostridia > Oscillospirales > CAG-382 > UMGS1387. The sequence continues at coordinate 9,891 of JAGAUT010000039.1, forward strand.
TGCCCATGAAGCCTTTGCGGAATACTTGGGAAGATATGTATTCTTTACCCATTCAAGAGACTTTGTGAAGTCTTCTTCTGTCATCATGCCTTCACGTTCTGCATGCCAGGGAATGGAATCGAAGCCTACCGAAACTGTAGGAATTGCATATATGCCAACCTTTTCGGCATTTTCCGCGGTCTTTGTATTTCTATCTACGTTTACGCTGTACTTCTTACCTTCTGTGCTCCAGTTATAAGCATATACGCCGTCAAAGCCCATGGATGCAATGTGTGCATTTGCATCGCCTGCGGAAAGGAAGATAATGCCGTCAAAGCCGTAGACGCGAGCCACTTCTTCCATATAGTCAAATTCCGCCTTTACAGCCTCAGCTGAGCCGAGATTCTTTTCTTCGGCAAGTGTGGTTGCAGAATACACGGGGAATACAATCTTATTGTCAATCTTCAAGTATCTTTCATCAAGGAAGTAGTTTTCAAACCAGTAAGGAACGGTATTGTTTCTGAACTGACTTGATGTAAGCTTATTTGTGCCTGCCGCTTCCCAGATGATTGTATAGTACATATAATTCGAGTATTTTGCGAGCTGATATCCGTTATGGAGCTGTTCGCTGTTCTTGGGTTCCTTAATGGGATCCGTACTTGTATCGGCATACCAGCAGAACGCCTGCACGTCGATTCCGTGGTTTACCATATAATTAATTTCCCAGTCGGCTGTTTCGGGGTTACCTTCATCATAGAAGCCGAGAACAGGTGTGGGTTCATCATATGCGGAAATAACGCCCCAGCCGAAGTGTGTACCGTTTCTCCAGAGAGAACAGATATTCATAACTGTGAGGTAATCGTCAAGGTTTGCCTTTGCAGCAGGTGCAGGAACATAATCCTCATGTTCGTGCTTTTCATATACCTTTACGTTATCAAGACCGAGCTTTCCGCTTGCAGTAACTGTAAGTGCGGAAACTGCTTCATTCTTAGAAAGGGCTGCTTCGCCAACGCTTCTGCCGTTGAGGATTACATTCGCCGTACCCTTTACCGTATCAGCCTCAACTCTGAGTCTGTACCACATATTCTTTGTAAGGTTATAGAGTTCCTTACCGCCTGCCATGAGCTTTCCGCCCTTAGCTTCAACCGTAAGAACATTACCTACTGCAACAGAATAATCACTGCCGTCAACAGAATTAACAAGAGCCTCTGCCACAACAACTCCGTCAACTGCTTTGAATGTCTTCTTTACAGAGCCGTTTTCAAGGTCAAGCTGATTTTCCTTATCGTTATATGAAACAAGACCGCTTGTTTCCCAGCCGTAAACGGCATCTCCACCGAAAATTTCAAAGTTTTCGTACATACCGTAGTTCACGACCATATTCACTTCGGCAACAACAAGTGAGCCTGTGCCCTTTTCGTCAATACCGACTCTATAGGACATAACATTGTCGGAAAGAAGATCCAGTTCAACGCCGCCCTTGCCGTCAACAAATGTCTTGCTCTTGCCTGTATCAAGATTTACATATACTCTGATATTCGTTTTTTCTTCCGAGGCATCGGATACAGCTGTGAACTTGCCGTCCTTGCCGAGAACAGACCACTTACCGCCTACAACTTTGAGCATATAAACAGTATTTTCTTCAATATCTCTGTATTCGAGGAATGTGCCTTCGCTCTTGCCGATAAGCTGTGTTTCAAGCACAATTTCGCCGTTAGGGATAAAGTTAAATTCTCTTACAAATGCTGTTGCATACTTTTCTGAAATATCACCGAGAGAGTTATAGCCGTCATCGCTTATCTTTGCATTACCGCCTCTGTTATCAAGCACCCAACCGGAGTTGATGCCGTAGCTTTCTCTGGCATTTGCCATGCCTACGTTATAGCAGAGAACATATGCTTCTTCGCTTGTAAAATCCGAAAGAGACTTCTTTTGTCTGTTTTCGGGAAGTGCAACTCTATTGATAATAGCTGCACATTCACTTCTCTTGATATTATCATTAGGCTTATAGGAGCCGTATTCATCACTGCCCATTACAACGCCTGCATTGTAGAGTGTGAGAAGCTTATCATAATACATTGCACCCATGGGTACATCGGGGATAAATACTACATCATTGATAGCATTAAAGTAGCTCTCACCCATTGCATCATGGAAGATTTCAGCCATTTCAAATCTCTTGATTTCTCTTGTGTAGGAATCAAACTGATTTTCTGTGATAATGCCGTTTGCTTTAGCGTAATTTACGTACATGTCGTACCACTTACCGCCCGAAACGATTTCGATTGTCTTGCCGTTATATTCAGCATGCACACGGGATGCCATGGTAATGCCCTGTGCTACTGTTACGGTTGTATCGGGTGAATATGTATTTTCGCTTACACCTTCAACAAAGCCGAGTTCATACGCAGATGCAACCTCCTTTGCATACCACTGTGTGCCGATGTCTGTGAAAGTGCCGTCGGCATAGGTCTTTGTTTTGCTGAAACCTGCGGCACAAGCACAGACAGCAAGAACTGCAAGAAGAACCGACACAGTCACAAAAAGCTTTGTGTGTTTTTTCATAGAATATATCCTCCTTAAATTATAAACTGAAGCAACAAATCCGTTTACAGCCATTACGTCAATTATACCAAAGTACTACTGCTGTGTAAAGTGAAAAAAACAAATAAAAATTAAGAAAATCCAACATTTTGACAAATGTTTGCATTATAAGCCGTTTAATTTACGCAAAATAAAAAAAACTCATTCAGATATTCAAACATTATTCAAACGTCTGCATTAACCAAAAACTCCCGTGTCGGCATCCTGAGCCAACCCGTCATTTGTTCCTCATTTGCAAGCATCAAAATATTGTCATTTTTTTGCTTTTATTCATTTTATCACATAATATATGTAAAATCAAGCAAAAATGTTGCTTTTTCAGGCAACAATATTGCTAAAAAAGTCCCGCACAGATAATGTGCGGGACTAAAATCATCGATTAAGCCGATTATTCGTTAACTTCCATAATCATAACTTCGTCGATATAGTATGTGCCGACTGAGTTTGCAGGGTCAATACGAACTGAGGTGATTGTACCCTTCCACTTTTCGCAGATACCCATATTGACTATGGCAGTATAATATCCGTCGCCTTCGTCCTTATAATCACCGAAGTATACATGACCGGACTTGTCCTGGCTGAGCTCGCCTTCCTTATCTGTTGTAAAGAAGATTTCGAGGTAGTTCTTTGTGAAGTCTACTTCTTCAGCCTTATACTTAACTACAACGGCAACAGCCTTATCTGCATCAAGCTTAAGACCTGTGATAAGCGCCTGAGGGTCACCCTTATCTGCAACCATTACAAGCTTACCGTCTTCAACCTTGCCTGTAGCACCGGAGAATTCAAAGTTCTTTGTATCATCAGCCTTATCAAAGCTGTAGCGGATACCGTCTTCCCAATCCCATGTGAATACGGAAGCAGGGTCAGCCTTTGCCTTTTCAACATCCGAAAGCTTTCTGCAAACGATATTGTCAAGGTAGAAGTCGTAACCTACGCCGTCCTTGGGGTTTACATAGATTGTAAATTCAGCGCCCTTATTACTTTCGATATTAGCGATTGTATGAGAACCTACATAGTGAATCCAGCCGTCATTCATGGAGATTTCAGGCTTAACGCTTGTGCCTGCACCGGGTCTGATGATATGTTCAACACCGCCGCTTGCCGTCTTATCCTGATATCTCATATTGCAGCAGAATGTCGAATCTGTCTTCTTGGGATCATCAACATTATTTCCGACAAGCTTAATATCAAATTCGATGTGATAAGTTGCACCGGGTTCGAATTCTGCAGCGTGTCTGAAGTATGCGTATGTGTTACCGGGATAGGATTCTACATAGTATACATGATTCTTCTTGTTATCGGGATCTTCGATAATGGAAATCTTTGTATTGGAAGAATAGAATGCAATGTGATTAGGTATTTCAGCATCGCCGTTTTCGATTGCAAATTCCTTCTTTTCGGGAGCTACATATACGAAATCGGGATCTTCAATGAAGCGGATATAGTCTACAATAAATGTACCCTGACAGTTGAAGGGGTCAAGTCTTAAGCCTGTGATTTTTTCGGCAGACTGCCAAGCAACGTGGTCAAGAAGGCTTGTCTTATAAACCTTATATTCGCCCTGAGTATCTGTTTCATGCATCTGGAACTTGATGGACTTTTCTTCATTCCATACTGTATCCTTATCTGTGATAAAGTAGAGAGTGATGGAATGTGCATAAGGAGCATCAAAGTTATATGCAACTCTCAATTCAAGGTCTGTAAATCTCTTTGTATAGAAGTCTTCGGGAACTTCGCTGAGTGTTGCAGAGGGGTCGCCGGCATTTACGCCGTTTGTAACCATTGTCATGGAGCCGCCGCCTACGGAAAGCTCAAAGTGTGTGGAATCCCATCCTTCGGAATCGAAGAGGTTGAAGTCCCATGCACCTGTCTTTCTTTCGCCGATGGACTGCCAGAGATCTTCATAGTTATCTGTGAAGATATATACGTTTCCGTCCTTTTCTTCTACCTTATAGTCAAGGTCCTTGGCAAGTTTTACAAAGTCAAGAAGAGGAATATCGTCGAGCTTTTCAACTGTGTAGCCAAGCTCTGTGAGAACGCCGTCCTTGAGGTAGAGATCAGAACCTACTTCAAACTTAACTTCATGGCCGTTTGCCATAATCTTGAGTGTATCAGCGTCTTCTCTCCATTCATAGTAGCAATTAAGAATGAAGTTTACACATGTTGAAGGATTGAAGGGGAAATAAACCTTGCCGTTCTTTACAACGGGAGGAATATGGAATTCTTCTTCTGTGTTTGCGAGAATATCCTGGTCGTTGATAAAGAGCTTATTATTAGGTTCATTCTTTGATGTTTCAAGGTTAGCGTCGTGCTTATACCAGCCTTCACGTCTGAGGAGTCTTGCATACTGAGGATAGAGGTGTGTTACTCTTGCCTTCTGGATTTCGTTGGGAACAACGTCTGTATGTTCTGCGGGAAGATTTGTAAGAGTCTTTCTTACGCCGTCAACATAACCGAAGTCGTTGCCTTCCTGCTGACCGGCAGGCCAGATGATTGTACCTTCACCGAATTCATTCCATGTGGAGAGCCATACAAACTTTTCAGCCCAGTCGGGTTTGGACTTGTCACCGGGGAGATGTTCGTCTCTGATCCATGTGAGAAGCTTTTCCCAATCTTCATAGCCGATAAGTCCGTACTTTAAGTGATGCCAGGGAATGGAGTCGAAACCGACAGATGCTGTAGGAATACCGTGAACCTTCACAGAAGACTTTGAAGCATTTGTGATTTCCTGCTTATTCTTTTCAAGCTTTCTGCCGTCTTCGCCCCAGCTGTATGCGTATGTACCGTCAACGCCGAGAGCTTCCATAGTGCTTGAAGGTCTGCCGCTTGCAACGATGATTACACCGTCAAAGCCGTATTCCTTTGCCTTCTTTTCGAGATAATCAAATTCAGCCTTTGCCTTTGCGGGTGTGCCGAAGTATCTGTTTGTGCCAAGTGATTCAATATTATAGATTGAAAGAACAAGCTTGTTATCAACCTTTAAGTATCTGGAATCGAGGAAATAGTTTTCAAACCAGTAAGGAACTACATAGTTTCTGAACTGACTGGAGCCGAACTCGTCTGTAGCACTTGTTTCCCACTGGAGACAGTAGTACATATAGTCGGAATATTCTGCGTACATGAAGCCGTCATGAAGCTGTGCACCCCAGTAGGGAGTCTTGAGAGGACCTGCGCTGTTATCACCGTACCAGCAGAATGCCTGAACGTCGATACCGTGTTCTACCATGTACTTGATTTCCCAGTCGGCTGTTTCAGGAACACCTTCATCAAAGTAACCGATAACAGGCTTTCTGTCATCGTAAGGTGTGATACATGACCAGCCGTAGTGAGTACCGTTTCTCCAGAGAGAACAGATATTCATTGCTACGATATAATCGTCAAGGCTTGCCTTTGCAGTAGGTGCAGGAACATAGTCTGCATGCTTTATCTTTTCGTAAACCTTTACGTTATCAATACCCATGAGACCCTTTGAATCAACAGAGAAGGAGGAAACTGCACCCTTATTTGCAAGGTTTACTGTTCCGATTACTCTGCCGTTGAGCCATACCTTTGCAGTGCCTGCAGCAGTATCCGCTTCAACTCTGAGTCTGTACCACATATTCTGTGTAAGGTTATAGAGTTCCTGTCCGCCTGCAACGAGCTTCTTACCCTTGCTTTCAACAGTAAGAACGTCGCCAACGTTGATTGCGAAGTCGCCGCCTGTTCTCAGGATAAAGTATGTTTCGGCAATAACTGTACCGGAAACGGGGCTGAAGCTCTTTGAAAGTGTACCGCCTGTGGAGGGGAACATAACTTCCTTGTTGGACAATACAACGCCTTCGGAAGCCTGCCAGCCGTATACTTCATCAAGTCCGAAGAGGTTGAAGTCTTCGTACATGCCGTAGTTTACAACAATATTGATTTCACCGATGGAAAGAGAACCTGTACCCTTTTCATCAATACCTGCACGGAGTGTGAAGATATTATCGGAGAAGAGCTTACCTTCGCCACAGTTTACACCGTTAATATATGTTTCGCTTGTGCCTTTGTCAAGGTCGAGAACAACTCTGAAGAGTGTCTTGCCGTTGGCATCAGCGAGTGCCTTATATGTTGCGTCGCCGCCCATGATGGACCACTTGCCGTCAACAACCTTGAGCATATAAACGGTATTTTCTTCGATATCTCTGAACTGAATGAACGCACCGTTATCCTTACTTGTAAGGTTGAGTTCCATTACAAGTCTGCCTGTGTCAATGAAGTTAAATTCACGAACATAGCAAGCAGCATACTTTTCGGAAACGTCACCCACAGCACCAAAGCCTGTATTTGTTACTCTTGCAGAGCCGCCTCTGTTATCGAGTACCCAACCGGAGTTGATACCTTCCTTGGATGAGGACATACCGCTGTTATAGACAAGTGTGTATGCATCCTTGGTTGCGAACTTTGAAAGAGTCTTCTTCTGTCTGTTTTCGGGGATTGCCACTCTGTTGATGATAGCAGCACATTCACTTCTCTTAATATTAGCATCGGGTGAGAATGAGCCGTATTCATCATTACCCATTACAACGCCTGCGTTGTAGAGGGTGAGAAGCTTGTCCATATACATAGCTCCCATAGGAACATCGGGGATAAATACTACATCGTTGATTGCACCATAGTAGCTTTCGCCCATTGCGTCATGGAAGAGCTCTGCCATTTCGAATCTCTTGATTTCTCTTGTATAGTCATCAAACTGATTTTCAGTGATGATGCCGTTTGTCTTTGCATAGTTTACATATGCATCGTACCACTTGCCGCCTGAAACAGCATCAATGGTCTTGCCGTTATATTCTGCGTGAACACGGGAAGCCATTGTGATACCCTGTGCCACTGTTACTGTAGTATTGGGTGAATACTCTGTTGCACTTACGCCCTCAACAAAGCCGAGTTCGTAAGCAGATGCAACTTCCTTTGCGTACCAAGAAGTATCCTTTACATCAGCAAACTGATTGCTGTATGTATTCTTCTTTGCAAAGGCAGCTGATGCAGTAACAGTCATTGCTGCGACAACTACCGATGTCACAAGCATTCTGATGATTGTGTTTGCTTTCATTTGCTACTCTCCTAAAAAGAATTTTTATATAAGGGCGTCCGATGCTTTGCCCGAATATAGTCATAATAATACTATTTTAGTATGACTGAAGTATTGTATCACAAAACAGTTGTGAATTCAACGAGCAGTTCACCATTTTGACGATTTGCACAAAAGAATTCGTCGAATTGAATAAAACATTTTTTGGTTGCTTTAATCAAGTTTTGGATTTGCTTTTAAAACAGTATGTTATAGTGTTCAAGAACTATCTTGAATCCGAGAAAAATAAGTACGATTCCTCCTGCAACCTCCGCCCTTTTATTGTACTTTGTACCGAATATGCTTCCGATTTTTGTGCCGACGGCAGAGAGGAAAAATGTTATAACTCCGACAAATGCTACAGCATAGAAAATTTTAAAATCGGGAATCATTGCAAAGGACACGCCCGCCGCCATGGCATCAATACTTGTGGCGATGGCAAGAATAAGCATTTCCTTACAGCAGATATCGTCGTTTTCCTTTTCTTCTTCGCCCAGTGCCTCATGTATCATATTTATGCCGAGAAAGGCGAGAAGTCCGAAGGCAATCCAATGGGAAAAGGCATTTACATAGTCTGCAAACAGCCTTGCACAGAAATAGCCTGCCAGCGGCATAAGCGCCTGAAACGCACCGAACCACAGACCTATCCATATGCAATTTTTCACCTTTACATTTTTTAGCGCGAGTCCTTTACAGACCGCAACCGCAAAGGCATCCATGGACAAAACCACTGCCATAAGCAGAAGTTCAAATATACTCAAAATGCAACACTCCTCTTATATCAAATACATTATAGCACAACTCACATTAAAAATCAATGACACATTTAAGACATCTCTTGACTTTTCCGCAACCATACTATAAAATTATTGTAAAGTTATTGTTTTTATGCGAAAGGAGACGGCACATTGCTTCTTGAATATACCGCAAGTCAGGACGACGCGGGCAAAAGTGTAAAGCAAATAATTGAGCGTGAGTTTTCCCTTTCGTCAAGAACCCTCTCAAAGCTCAAGAAAAGCGGCGGCATTAAAGTTAACGGCGAAAATGTCACGGTACGCCGTTCTTTATCCGCAGGCGATATTCTTTCACTGTCGATTGAAGATATTCCGTCGGAAAATATTGAGAAATCCGACATACCTCTTGACGTTTTATACGAAGATGACGACATGCTCATTGTAAACAAACCCCTCGGCATGCCCACCCATCCGTCGCAGGGACATCACAGCGATACCCTTGCAAACGCAGTAATGTACAGATACAGAGACACGGATTTCACCTTCCGTGCCATAACCCGTCTTGACGGAGACACAACGGGGGTCGTGCTTATTGCAAGAAACGCCCTCTCGGCACAGCGGCTCACCGACTCTCTGCAAAACGGCGAAATACGCAAGGAATACGCCGCCGTTGTATGCGGTATACCTGTACACCGAAAAGGTGTTATAGATGCACCAATCATGAGGTGTGAAGACAGCATAATAAAAAGGAAAGTCGACATATGCGGAAAATTTGCCGTTACCGAATACGAGGTTGATTTCACAAGAAGCGACGGCATGTATTCCCTTGTCAGAGCCTTTCCGATAACAGGAAGAACACACCAGATACGTCTTCATCTGTCGCACATAGGCTGTCCCATTTACGGCGACTTTTTATACGGCACTCCCATTGACAACGTTCGGGCATATCTTCACTGCAAATCCCTGACCTTTCCCCACCCCATGACCAAGGAAACCATGTCGGTGACGGCACCGCTTCCCGAGGACATAAAAGAAATAATGCAAATTTAAAACCCGCACAATAAGTGCGGGTTTGTTGTTTAATTATGCAGTCATAAGATTTTCAAAATTTTCAATTGACGTGAAATCCGTCTCACCAAGTTCAACACGCCATTCGCCATCAACCTTTACAAGTGCTCCGACAGAAGGCTCGCTTGCCGCCGTTTCGATTTTTGCAAGATATTCGCCCATAACAGCATTGGCATTGTCTTTAAAGAAAACTGCCAGGGCATCCATGACTTCCTTCTGGGATTTTCCCTGCACTGCCTCTGCATTAAGCATAAGTTCGATATAAGCATTATTCATTGCAACTTCGGCTACAGTACCGAAAAGCTCGATAGCAGCATTAGAATCAGGGGTATACACTACAACCTCATATTTGATTCTTTCCGCATTGACAACTTCACATGAGTTTATTTCATACCACGTCCGTCTCAATATGCCCTTTACCAGTTCGACGGTTACATCTGCCATTGCCTCGCCCATTGCTCTGTAATCTTCCCTTTCGCCGCCTGCAACTGTCATCTCATCAATGCATTTTTCCACCATTGAAGCTCTGTCAAGTCCGGCTGCAGAAAGCAGGCTGTCAAGATCCGAAATGCCTGTTTCAAGCAATACATCAGGGTTTGTGGTGTACTTTGCAGCCTCTGCGAAATTATATGTAATTACCGCATCATATGCTTTTACAAGTACCTCTTCCGCTTCTTCAAGCATTTCCTTTTCGTCAAGCTCGGATTCCTTTCCGCCGTCGGAGGGTACTTCCGGATTCTCAATGTCTTCTGAGGGTTCTTCTTCCGTCTTAACTTCCTCTGCGTCAATCTGTGCCTTTGCCTGAATATCTGTAAGGAACAGAGTGTAATTATTGCCGAGTCTTGAATTCACATCGGTTGCACTTTCATATACATCGGTAAAATCGCATACAACCTTTTCGTTTTCATTTTTCCATGTATAACAACGTGTATTGTCAGAATCGTCATATCGTGGATCACTTTCATAATCGCTTCCGTAGTATTCTACGATGGGTTCAAGTGCCACCAACGACTCTTCGAGGGTATCGCAGTAATTTGAAATCACATAAACCGAATACAGATAGTCACCCTCGAATATGAGGCGTACAAGAATAATATCGCAATCTCCCGTTATTTCGCTGTCGGCATATTCGAATTTATCAAGATTCTTGGAAATATGTATTTCGGCTCTTCCATCCCTGAAAGCAACAAGCTCTTTATTTGCACTCTCATGGGATATAAGGTCCCAGCATTCCTGCATGGTCATGCCGTAATTGAAAATGCTGTATACCTTGCTGTCCCTGAGAACACTTTCAAAATCAGCGTTGGATTTTTTGATTATTTCATCCGCCGAGGTAAGAAGCACCGTTCTTGTACCCTTGTCCCATTCGACAGCAACGCCGAAGCTTTCGGCAATGGCTCTTGCGGGCACCATGGTTCTGCCGTTCATTATCTGTGCAGGTACATCAATTTCGATATCCTGTCCGTTTTTCACAAGAATATTGCTTCCGATTCCGAGTTCAACAAGGGTTCCGTTTCTTGCAGACAAAACCGTTCTCGTGTTCTTATCCCATACGACGTCGGCACCCAAAGCCTCAAATATGGCACGCAGAGGCACCATTGTTCTGCCCTCGACTATTGTCGCATCCTGTCCGTAGGATGCACAGTCAACTTTTTCGCCGTTAAGGGTTACGGTTACGGGTTTTACTTCTTCTGCCGACACAAGCATCGTGAGAAGGCAAACCGCAAGTGCAAGGAAAAGCACACGTACAAAATTCTTTTTCATAACAATCAGACCTCCAATAATTTATTCAGAAAACATCGTATCATATTCATGTCCGAAGTCCTGCATTCTCGCCGTGTAATTCTCGGAATACTCCACTTCAATGCCCTCGGCAATCTTATACAGAGTATTTGTAATGACACCGCTGACAGCACGTCTGTACACGCTTGTATTTACAAGACTTTCATCGTCGAGGGGAAGTCTCAATATGATATGAAAGCCGTAGTCGGTTTCAACAAGGCTGCTTGTTTTACCGATTTCAAGAGCATACGTCGCATTTTCAAAAGGCTTTACCATTTCGCCGCGGGTGAAACAATAGCCGTCGGGATTGGATTTCATGCCCGGATCCTCGTTATACTGCTCGATAAGAGCATCAAATTCGGATATATCCTTCATAGCCTTTACTTTCACGAGAACATCAAGGCTTTTCGAGAAAGCCGCTTCTCTTTGTTCCTCTGTGGGATTTTTTGGGTACTGAATGAGAATATGCTTTGCACGCACATATTCATTTTTCTCAAGATAATCAAGCACCAGACTGTACATGGTATCGTTTCCGGGAGCCGAATACTTATCAATAACGGAACTCTTTACAGTGCTGTAAAGCGAAGTATTAAGGTGATAGAAATATTCGGTATAAGGCGATTCGGCAAACGCCTTGTCATAATTGTCGCCGAGCTGGAGCTGAAGTGCAAAAATCTGTGACTTAATCTTGTTTATATCCGCCTCGTCAAGGATAACACCTTCATTATAAGCAAAATTCACGAGTGCCGCATTCTCTGAATAAAAAGCTTCAATTTCTTTTTTTGCCTCTTCATCATCAAACTCAAAGCCATTTGACTTTGTTGTGAGAGCTGCACTTCTGGCATTTGCGGCACTTATGGGAAGACCGCCTGCCGTTGCGACAATTTCTTTATCCAGTTCGGATTTGGGAATAAGTCCGGCAAGTATATTTTCAAGATAAGCATTATAGCCTAGAACGCCGTCAAACAGCACTACCGTTCTCGTCTCCCCATCCCACTCAACCTTGACACCGAAGGATTCGGAAATTGCTCTTACAGGCACCATTGTTCTGCCGTTCATTATCATGGCAGGAACATCAAGCTCTACTGTTTCACCGTTTTTATAGAGTGCCTTTTCGCCGATTGTCAGCTTTATTTCGGTTTCATCCAGTACACTTGTCACTGTCTTTGTTTCGCCGTTCCATTCGACGGATGCACCGAGGGCTTCAAAAATTGCACGAAGCGGCACGAGGGTTCTGCCCTCAACGATTTCAGCCTCCTGACCGTAGGATGCACAGTCGATTTTTTCACCGTTAAGTGTTACCGTGACAGGCGAAGCGGCAAACACGGATACAGTCAAAACAGCCGCAACCAAAAGAATTGCACTTAAAATTCTTTTCATTTCAATCTCTCCTTGGAAAAATCCTTACAGGCATTATACAGCACAATTGTTACAAAAGCAAGACAATCGGGTATAAAATCACCGCACGCCGAAACGTGCGGTTTTTGATGTTTTATGTAATTTATCTGATTCCTGCAAATGTTACAGCATATGTACACACAAAACCGTCTCCGCTTTCTGCTACATCAAAGCAAACATTGGAGTTTTTACCTCTCACAGCCCAGGAATATGATGTCACACCCGACGTTTCCTTTACATCATCTTCATTCCCGTAATACTCACGAAGAGATTTTAACACATTCTGTACTTGTTCCGATGTAACCGCCGAGCTTACACCACTCACTTTATACAGCGTTTTCTTTTCTGAATCAAACAAAACACTCATGCTTTCAAAATTGATATCGCCTGTTATGTTTTTGTCTTCATCGTCGAAATCATTTTCTTTGTCATACACGTCAATACGACATGCATCGTCGCTTACTTTATTTTCGCCTTTAATTACCTCAAGAGCCTGCTCCATTGTTGTGCCGAAATACAGATTTCCGTAAGCATGGGGATAATCAACCTCGTACATTTTTCCGGAATCTTCAACAAAATGATATCTGCCCTTTTTGGCAATACCAACCGACACATAGCAATAGTACTTATTGCTTGATTCCTCAGCTATTCCGGCGTAAATATCAACCTTTTCAATGCCGTCTCTCTTCGAGGGAAAATTATAGTTTTTCCATTCGTATCTGAGATTGTCTTCATCAAATACAGCTTCGTCCAAACCGAAATATTTTGCTACGTAATTCATGGTATTTGCCGCCGACATAAGAGTCGTTTCCTTGGTTTTTACGCAACAGTTATCATACACGTCATCAACAAGAGCAAGACTTATGGATGAGCATTCAAATTCCTGACCGAAAATATCATCATCTTCTTGATAATCAACCTGGTATTTGCGCTTGGGTTTATTATCAAGATAAATTAGTCGACCATATGAATCCATATAGTAAAAACTCGGAGAATAAGATTCATAATTCTTCATATAGTGGTCTGTATATGATACTACACCTACGGAGTATTTAGTGCCTGAAACCTCTGTCACACTCGGCATTATTATGGAAGGGTCATCAATATCATAAAATTCGATAGAATTTTCACCAACATTTTTTCGAGAGCCACTAAAGTATTTAATTGCTTTTTCATGGTTTATTCCAATAGGTATATGGTCAAGAATGTTAACTTTTTTGTTTCTGAAAAACTTGCCATTCTTGAAATTAATTACAACATGGTGTGCCTTTTCATCGTTTTTGTTCTCGTCATGTACATTAAGAATAACAATTTTATCGTCACAGAGCCATTCATATGTATCAAGATTCTCAAGTTTTATAATGGGCTCTCCGTATTTCGCAGAAAGAGCATCTACAACATATTCAGTTTCTTCGTAAGTCATGGGATCAGTTTCAATTTCAAGACCATTTAAGGTTTGCTCTTCGAAACAAAACGTTAACCTATTCACATTTGTTTTTCCTGTTATGGATTCGTCTTCATCATTATTCGTACCATCTTTATCCTCGACAGAAAAGTAACAATTATTTATTTCAACGATAAATTTACCGTCAAAACGAAACGACAACATTTCCACAGCCTCTTCAAGCTCATCCCAACCCATGCCAAAATACATCTTACCGTAAAGGTAGTCCTTTTCTTCCTCTTCTGAAGGCTCTTCCGTTTCTGTATTTTCCGAATCCAAAAGAGTTCCTGTATACTGTATTTCAAGCTCAATGTATCTGTCATATTCGGTATAATTCTGAACGGAAACATTCAAGTGGTAAACGGTTGCAGTTGCGTCTATTTCACTTTTTTCAGGATTCCAAATATACTCGTCACCGTCTTTTTTTATTTGAGGTTCAACACCGAAATGTTCGGTAATCTGTGTTATTACGCTTTCATTTTCTTCTTGAGTAAGATTTTCAGTAACGACAAAAATCTTTACAAGCACATCATTTCTGAATACAAAATCAATACCGCTTATTTTTGCTTCTGCTGTTATTTCAGAATCTGCCATTCCATCTTTTTCTTCTGAAGTAACTTTTATGAGGTTTTCATCCTCTTCATAGTCAGTTTCGCCAAGTCTGGAAATAATATCATCTTTTGTCATGCCAAAATAAAAAACACCATAGGCATGCATGGATTCATCATACTTATTTTGGGTGAATGTAAGAATAACCGTTCTCGTCTCCCCATCCCACTCAACCTTGACACCGAAGGATTCGGATATTGCTCTCACAGGCACCATTGTTCTGCCGTTCATTATCTGTGCGGGAACATCAAGCTCTACAGTTTCACCGTTTTTATAGAGTGCCTTTTCACCGATTGTCAGCTTTATCTCGGTTTCATCCAGTACACTTGTCACTGTCTTTGTTTCGCCGTTCCATTCGACAGATGCACCGAGGGCTTCAAAGATAGCACGAAGCGGCACGAGGGTTCTACCCTCAACGATTTCAGCCTCCTGTCCGTAGGATGCACAGTCGATTTTTTCACCGTTAAGTGTTACCGTGACAGGCGAAGCGGCACTTGCAAACACGGCAAGGCAAAGCACAGTAACAGTTACAGCCAACACAGATATAAATTTCTTTTTCATGGATAATACCTCCATCGAATGGTTTTATGGTTTAATTATACCTTTCAAATGTTACAAAAAAAAGACGAACCGTGTACAGATTGTAAACGGTCCGCAATATCAACCAATTGTTGAGTTTTCAGATTAAAGCAAAATACCTGAGCAGGAACACCCAGAATGTCACCGAAACAGACGACAGAAGCGTTGCAAGCATAACAATGTTTGATGCAAGCACCCCGTCGTTATCCATGTTCTTTGCCATAACATAGCTTGTTACGGTTGTGGGCGAGCCGAGCATTACAAGAATTGCCACAAGTGCGCTGTCCCTGAAGCCAAGAAAGACGGCAACAGGCAGGAAAATGGCAGGCAATGCAAACAGCTTTATGAAGGATGCCCACAAAGACGGAGCGAGCTTCTTCTTTGCCTCTGCCATGCTGAAAGAAGCACCTATCGCAAGAAGAGCCATGGGTGTTGCGGTTTTGGCTACAGTATCGACGGTTGCCGTTATTACCGTCGGAAGAGAAATATCAAGAAGCGAAAACGGAACGCCTGCAAGTATTCCGAGGATTATGGGGTTTGTGATTATGTTTTTGAGTATCTTCGCAATGTCGACTTTTCTCTCGCCGTGCTGTGCCGAAAAGGTCAGGATTATAACCGAAAGTATATTGAAAAGCGGAACGGCTGAGAAAATCATAAGAGGAGCGAGCCCCGACGAGCCGTAAATGTTTGTCGCAAGAGCAATGCCGAGGATTGCCGCGCTTCCCCTTGCTGCGCCCTGTGCAAAGGAGCCGACCATGGTTTTATCCTTCACAAGCAAAAGAGCCACCGCCCACACAAGAAGGAACATGCACACTGTAACCACGGCACAAAAGGCAACAAATTTCACGTCAAAATCCTTTGTGAAATCCATCTCGGAAATGTCCTTGAACAGAAGAATCGGAAGTGCCGCCTTGAAGACAAATTTGTCAGTCATTGAGGCAAATTCTTTTGAAAAGAGTCCGAATTTATTAAGCAGCTTCCCGACAACTATCACAAGGAATACGGGAAGTGTGCTGTTAAGGCTGAAAACAAAACTGTCAAGCATATTTTTTACCGTCAGATGCTTGCCCTGATAAGCAGGGAGTTCAGTCTGTCACATTCGGCAATGATATCCGAAGGATTTGTTTCGGGTTTGATTTTTACATACTTGGGCTTATCCTTGACGAAAGCCAGAAAGGCTTCGGTAAACTCTTCATATGTTTCGTAAATACCGTAAAGCTCAACCGAAATATCCGACACGGCAAAGGAAAGACCTTCGAGGTCCTGCTTTTCAAGACCGCCCTCTCCGGCGAGATATCTTATTTCTTCGCATTGCTTCAGCACCTTTTCATCCGAGCCGTCGTCGGTTTCCTCATGGTACAGCTCATAGTTCTCCATAAATTCGTCGGCAAACCAGTCGGCAATATCCGAAAGCGAAACACCGTAGGCCACGGTTGAAAGTCTGCTGATTGTGCCGTTTGCGTCTATAATTGCGTAAAACATTTAATTCATCCTCTCGGAATTTTCTGTATTAAATTATACACCGCCGCTTGTTTTATGTCAACAAAGCACAAGAAAAAAGATTTTTTCAAAAAAGGCTTGACAAATAAAAACATCTGTGGTATATTATTAAAGCTGTCCGCAAGGGGCGGCAAACAGAATAGGTTTGGAGAGATGGCTGAGCTGGTCTAAGGCGCACGACTGGAAATCGTGTAACGGCTAATACCCGTTCCAGGGTTCGAATCCCTGTCTCTCCGCCAAAACAAGCGATACGCATTTGCGTGTCGCTTTTTTGTTTTTATCGGGTAGGGATTCGAACCCCGTGGGGGCTTTTTTCGTTAAGAAAACAGCCTGTTACGGCTGTTTTTAGCAAAAAGGTGCGTGGGGACTTGTTCACCGAGCAGAGTGGATGCGCTAGCAGACACATCCCTGTCTCTCCGCCGACGGGAAAGCCCGACAGCAAACTCACGATACATCTTGTTACTTAGCAAATGTTTGGTGTCGCACAACGAACCCCGTTTGTGTTGCATATACGCAACAACACAAACTCAGTGCAAAACTTGTGTTGTCAAAGAAGCCCGACAGCAAACTCACGGTACATCTTGTTACTTAGCAAATGTTTGGTGTCGCACAACGAACCCCGTGGGTGATATTTACCATTTTTTCGTTACACTTTTAACGATTTTGCATAATTTGCATATTTATTATTCATTTATTCTGCGATTTGGCACAGTTTTTTGTGTTTTATTTACGAATTTGCATACTTTCGTGTAAAATTATTCAAATCGCATTGACATTTTAATTGTTTTAATGTATAATAAAGACAACAAAGAAAGAATATACTATAAAACAAACAAAGGAGGCATATCCAATGAAAGAAAAGAACGCATTACCGTTGTTACTTCTCGACAACAGCAGCATGATTTCGGTGCTCAACGAGGGCGAATTTAAGTGTACAAACATAACCTTTGAAGAAGCAAAGCATTTGATTGAGGTACATGAGGTTGACGAATTTCTCAAGTGCTTTTCAAATCCCGACATTGAAAATGTGATTTTCGGGCATCTGGGTGTGCCGAAAAAGGAATTTGAATACAAACGAATACGCAATATGCGTCCGGGGCAGAATGCCATTGTATTCAAGCTGTACATAACGCCCTCCGAAACACAGCCCATCATTCAGGCAGACGACGGAGTTGAAGCAAAGAAGATACAGAATGTATATGTTTACTGTCAGTATCTCGTAAGAACCGCATAAATCAGCAGCAAAAAAGAGCCTTTCGGCTCTTTTTTTATTTATACAGCTTTGAAAGTCCGCCCTCGGCTGTTTCCTTATACAGCTTTGATAAATCCTTACCTGTTTCATACATGGTGTCAACAACAAGGTCAAAGGATATCTTTCTTGTATCGGTCAGGAAGTTTGCAAGGTTTACGGCGTTTATTGCACGCATTGCCGCAACGGCATTACGTTCAATACAGGGTATCTGCACAAGTCCGTAAATCGGGTCGCAGGTGAGACCGAGGTGATGTTCGATTGCAATTTCGGCAGCATACTCAATCTGCGAAAGGCTCATGCCGAGAAGCTCTGCAAGTCCTGCCGATGCCATGGCGCACGCCGTTCCGATTTCAGCCTGACAGCCGCATTCGGCACCGCTGATTGAAGCGTTTGTTTTTACAAGGTTACCTATAAGTGCCGCAGTTTCAAGGGCATGGACAATCTCTTCGTCCGTGAAATTGCGTTTTTTCTTATAGTAGCACATTACCGCAGGAACAACACCGCTTGCACCGCAGGTGGGAGCCGTTACGATTGTCTCGCCGCAGGCATTTTCTTCGCCGACGGCAAAGGCAAAGGAAGCAACCATTCTGTTTTCTCGTGTTTCGGTTGTTTCGTCAATGTGGTGCTGATTATACAGGTGGTTAGCCTTTTTCTGAACACCCAGTCTTCCGGGGATAACGCCTGTCTTTGAAATGCCTTCCTTGACCGACTTCTGCATCTGATTCCAGATTTCAAGCACGAAGTCAAAGATTTTTTTGCCTTCAATCATTTCCACATACTGCCACAGGCGCATTTCATGCTCCTCGCAGTATTTTTTTATTTCATCAAAGGAATGAAGCGGATAGAGATTTTTGTTTTCGTGAAGCTCTTCTCCGTCAATCTTTATCTGTCCTCCGCCGAGGCTCAGGAATCTGAGTCTTCCGATTTCCTTGCCGTCTTTATACCCGATGATATCAAGAGTATTGGGATGAGGAAGGTCGGTTGTTGTATAATCAAACTCAACCTCGCACTTTTTTGGCTTCATTGTTTCGAT
Source organism: Clostridia bacterium (assembly GCA_017620655.1). GTDB lineage: Bacteria > Bacillota > Clostridia > Oscillospirales > CAG-382 > UMGS1387. The sequence continues at coordinate 28,962 of JAGAUT010000039.1, forward strand.
AATGGAAAAGTCTGTCATATGACCTTTACCGGTTCTTGCAAGAGAACCGTAGAGGATTGCCTTGAAAGAATCCGCCTCGGGATACTTTTCTTTGAAAATAAAGCTTGCCTTTTCGGGACCCATGGTATGAGAGCTTGACGGACCTCTGCCGATTTTGTAAAGCTCGCGGATTGTGGGCATTGACTTACCCTTCTTTTCCTTTTCCTTTTCAGCCTCGAGAGAGTCCTCGAAGAAATAGTCGAGGTCCTTGCCGTACATCTTGCAAATCTGGTAGATTATTTCAATCTGAGGATTTGAAATGCCGTTTTCCCACTTTGATACAGCCCTGTTGGAAACGCCGAGCTGTTTGCCGAGTTCCGACTGTGTGAGATTATATTCTTTTCTGAGTTGTGCTATTCTTTGTGCGAAGTCAGGTGATTTCATGTCATTTTTCTCCTGTTTTCTGCTTTATTGATTACATTATAGCAGAAAAAAATCTGCGAGTAAATAGATTTTGAGATAAAAATATCAACCGTTGGTGGATTTTCCAATCTCATCCACAAGACAGAACTCATATCCCCTCTCCTTCATCGTCTTTATATAAGAGTCAAGAATCTTTGCATTCGTCTCGCCGGTGGGATGAAGCAGAAGCACACAGCCGTTGTGGGTACGTTTCAAAAGCAGCTCAAGTGCCTTATCTGGATTCATCTGATTATTATTATCCCAGTCGGCATAGGCAAGACTCCAGAACACAGTTGTATATCCCAGTTCTTCGGCAAATTTCAGGGTATTTTCAGAAAAAGCACCTTCCGGCGGTCTGAAGAATTTATCCATCGAATATCCCGTCTTTTCAATGAAGAAATCATCAAGGGGCTGTGTTTCCTTTCTGAATGTTTCTATATCGGAAACCATGCCCATATTTTTATGATGCACCGAATGGTTGCCGACGAGATGTCCTTCTTCTTTCATGCGTTTACACAAATCAGTATTGTGTTCAATTATTCTCGGCAGGACGAAGAATGTTCCCTTTACGTCATTTGCTTTCATAACATCAAGTATCTTTTCAACATTTCCGTTTTCATAACCTGCATCAAATGTGAGATATATTTTCTTTGCATTTTCATCTCCGATTGTTACGGCATCATATTTATCTACAAAGTCTGCCTCGGGACAAAGCTCGGGACGCTTTCCGTCATTCCTCGGTTTAAAGTACCACGAAAAGCCCGATGCCGATGCATTTACACACAAAAGCACGGCAAAACAAAAAAGAATGCATAAACGTGACAGTGATTTATTCATTGTGTTTTTCCTTTCTTTCACGTTTCTTTGGTGACAATACAAAAACATTGCCACGTTTTTATATTTCCCTTTTGCAGTTTGCACAAACATTTTAATTAATGTAAGCCGTTCCTATGTTTGTCAGTTGCATATTCGTTGCATATTTTCGTGTTTATTTACGTTTATATTCATTTTGTTCGTTGTTTTTACCAAAGCGGTTATATTATATATAGCGGATTTTGCAAACATTTTTAGAAATTGCATAAATTCGTAAAAAAATGCAAAATTATACTTGATTTTTTTGAATAATGGTGGTATCATTTATTCACATTCAAAATTTCATTTGGAAAAGGTGACGAAAAATGTTAGATAAGACAAAAATCAAAAAGGTAGTTCTCGCATATTCCGGAGGACTTGACACATCAATTATTATTCCGTGGCTCAAGGAAAACTACAACAACTGCGAAGTTATTGCGGTTTCCGGTAACGTAGGTCAGGCAGACGAGCTTGAAGGTCTCGAAGAAAAGGCACTTAAGACAGGTGCTTCCAAGCTTTACATCGAAGACCTTACAGAAGAATTCGTTGACGAGTTCATTATCCCCACAGTAAAGGCAGGCGCTCTTTACGAGGATTATATGCTCGGCACATCCTTTGCGCGTCCCATCATCGCAAAGAGAATTGTTGGAATTGCAAAGGCTGAAGGCGCAGATGCTATCTGCCACGGCTGTACAGG
>JAGAUT010000040.1 GCA_017620655.1 Clostridia bacterium
CAACATACCTGACGAAAAAGAACTACTTTCTTTAATGGATGAAATACGCAATGAAAAAAGTGCGTAAAAATGGACTAAGCGGTGCAACCGCAATAGTTACACCGCTTATTTTTTTAATGTCCTTAGCAACCCGACGCTTTCTCCTGCGGCATTTTTGTTTATAAGCCTCTGTTTTTCAGGTCATTGACAAGGTTAATATAAAACTCCCTGACATCAAAGCCTTCAACATTCTGACGTGTTAAGTCTATTATGTCGGCATGGGACACGCCCTTATCACCGACGGGTCTTATTAGGGTGTATTTTTCACCCCAGCTGAACGCCTTCTCGCAGACAAGTCCGTCATTTTCTCCGTCAAAGAATCTGACAAGGTGATAGGACAGGTTAAGCGGAAAGCTTCCGCTTGACGCCTTTGCCATAACCGAGCCTATACTCTGGCAGAAAACCCCGTCAGGCTGTGGCATTTTTTTGTCAAGCTCCTCGCAGAAGGACGCTGTAAGATTGCTCACCGCCGCCATAAAGTCGGGACTTTCGTCGCCCAGCTTATGAAGCGTCTTGTCATATGTTGAGGCAATCTTATTCTTTACCTTCTCGGGAATTTCACCCAGCAGATAGTCAGCAAACTGACAGCCCCTGTGGGGAGTATTAATTGTTGTTAGGGATGCTACGAGGTGGGAAACCCCAAGGTTTTCAAGGGCATATCTCATGTCAAGTCCGCCCTTTGAATGGGCGATTACATTGACCTTTTCACAACCGGTTTCATGTGTTATCTTTCGTATTCTTTCGGCAAGCTGATTTGCACAGTCCTCAATGGAGGAAGCAGACTCATGATTGCCGTAGAAAACCGTGGCACCGTTAAGTTCAAGTTCCTTCGGGATTCTGCCCCAGTAATTGAAAAGCCTGTTATCGCGGAAAAACACGCCATGGACAAGAAGCAATGGATACTTTGTCCTGCAGACTGTTTCTTCATAGCGTTTTTCGTTTCTTTCTTCCCTCTCCGACTCAACCTCAACCTCGCGAAAAACCGTTTTTATTATCCTCTTTAAGATGATGAGATTGACGACGGGAATCATACCGCAGACAGCACCGACAACACGAAGCTTAAGCCCAAGCTGACTGGAGGTAAGATACACACATATAATGCCGTTCCAGAACACTACCGCCTCTGTTACAACACAGAAAACGGCACTCCATATAAACGTCTTATAATCGTCGGGAATTGTTCTGAAGGCAAGTATTATGTGGTACACTATGGAAACTGCCGTCGAACAGCAGAAAATTGCCAGAAGCACTCCGCCGTGGCTACAGACCCTGTACTGCCTGCGCTTTGTACGCACACTCTTTGTTCCAGCAAAAACGTTTATAAAGAGAAACAGCGGTATTTCTATCCACAAAAGATACGGAAAGCTTTTCAGTGCCTCATAACTGCCGGCAATAAAACTGACGGCAATAATATAAAGAATGTTGGTAAATGAAAAGAACTTTGTCATTTCACCCTCCGTTGATTACTGCGGTTTATAATCAATAACCCCGTAGCCGTATCCGAAATGATTGCCAGCGTTAAGATAATCGTAAAAAATCTTCTGAAGACCTGTTTCTCTCGGAAGAGACTTGTAATCCTTAGTCTGTGTGTAGAAAATACGCCACAAATCGTAGTCTTCCACGTTTTCTCTCGGAAGGAATACTTCAAAGGTTTCGTAAAACTTTCTCATGTTGCTTTCTTTGGAATACAGGTCGCATGTTTTGGGATAAAGAAGCCATGAATCACACACAAAAATATGTCTGTCGCCGCAGTTTGGACCAAAGAAATCGTAAGCCATTTTAAGGGATTCCTGCACCGATTCGGGAGTGAGAGGTCCGCTTGAAGGAATATGAATGGTTGTAACCATATCACCTTTTTTGAGTTCCTTGTAATCAATTTCAATGGGCTTGGGATTGTACTGAAGTCTGCCGAGACAGAAACGCTTCATCTGGTAGAAGCCGTCAAACCACGGGAATACAAAGGTCCCCCAAACGTCGTGAAGCTTTTTACATTCTAACAATTTGTAGGTTAAATCCTTCATATTATGTGCAAAAAACTCATCTGTATAGCCTTTTTCGTGATACATTTTGCGAAGTCTTATGCAGGCATAAATCGCAAGAAGCATATCAATTGTATATTTGCTGTATCCCGACGCTTCGGAAAGCTGTTTAAGCTTATTTTCAAGGTCCTCGCTGTTGAAGGAGTCAAAATACTGTGCTTCAAGCTCGTCAAGCTGTGCCATCAATGTGTTGTCGCCTTCAACCTTTGCAAAAAACTCTTCAAAAAAATCCGTTGCTTCCCTCGGAAACTCTATAAGTGTCATAATTTCGGAAATTCTGCTCATTTTGATTCTCCTGTATATTAATTTTCGGGTTTGTACAAAAGCATACCGTAGCCAAACCCCGTATGTTTTCCGCTTTTTAAATATTCGTACAGCCTTTTCTGCATTCCCGTTTGTGTGGGAAGCAGGGAAAGGTCATTCGTTTTCGTGCCGAATACCCGCCAGATGTTGCTGTCGTTCATGTCTTCACATTGATTTACTATGTCAAAGCGCTCGTAGAACAGCCTTGAATTTGAGCCTTCGGGATAAACTTTTTCTGCCATGGGCGGATAAAAGAGCCATGTGTGGCTCATAAGCGCCAGTTTGTCGCCGTGGGTAGGACCGAAAAATTCATATGCCATACGGAACGATTCATCCACATCTTCGGGTAAAAGAGGCCCCGATGAGGGAATATGAATGTAAAGCACATCGTCGCCTTTTTTGACTGTGTCTTTATAGTCGTATAGGTTTTTATAGTAATTGTACTGCAGTCTTCCGAGGGCAAACCTTGTAAGGCTGAACATTCCCTCCTGCCACGAAAAATTCATGATTCCCCATATACCGCATACCTTTTTACATTCAAGCACTTTATAGCACAAATCCTTGATGTTATGTGTAAAGAATTGCTTTGAATAGCCTTTTTCGGCATATATCTTTTCAAGTCTGATTGACGCAAAGAGCAAAAACAGCATATCAACAGAGTGTTTGTGATAACCTGTTTTTTCGTAAAGCTCTGAAAGACCTGTGCAAAGCTCGTCACAATTGAATTTTCAAAATAAAGCTCTCTTAAATACGTCAGCTTTGACATAAGAAGCTCATCCGACTCAATTTTTAAATAGAGTTCTTTGAAATAATCTTTTGCTTCCTCAGGGAAGTCGATAAGTGTCATTACTTTTGCAACTGTGCTCATCTCAGTTTTCCTTTGCGTATTCAACAAGTTCCTTTATATACTTTCTGTCGGAAAAATCTCCGTCTGCATCGCAAAGCTCAAGCAGAAGCTTTACCATATCCGAGGGATTTTTCTTTGCACTCATAATTTTCTTGAGTGATACAATCGCCGCATAATGAACGGGTGTCAGTTCCTTTTGTATCATTTTACCGAGAAAATTGAAAATCTTTATGTTTTCGGGAACACCCTTTTTGAAGTTCTTGTCGATAACCTCGCCGTCGTAATATTCACGTACATCAGAGGGTGTAATGCCGGTAGTGTAAACGATAATCTTCTTGTCACGCAGTTTATCAATGTTTCTTGTGATAAGCGACACACCGTTGATCACTTCTGCATAAAGACCGCCGCCATAGATAATTGTGTCATAGCCGAGAAGGTCGTCAACCTTTACATTTTTAGCGTCAACGGCATCACAGCCTAAATCCTCTGAAATCCATTCGGCATACTGCTTTGTAGAGCCGTATTTTGTCTTGTAAATTACTATAGTGCTCATAAGTTCACCTTATTTCAAATATTTGGAAATGTCAATTTTTTCGCATTTTGCTTCTTTCTCAAAGCCTGCGTTTTTATATTCCTCAAAGTCTTTGAAATCCTTGCCGTCCCATCTTGCCGCAAGCTCATCCTCGTTTGGTGTTCCGTATATATTTCCCTCAAGGTCTACCTGTGCCTCGGCACATCTGTAGATTATTGAGTAAATCGAAGCACCGATGGGCGCACCTGAGAAGATATTGTTCTTTATTTCGAGCTTTCCGCCCTCTGTTGCTTTCATTATACGCCAGAGGAACACGTGATGTCCCATGGGCATTGGCCACACCTCGGACATTCTCGGAAGCTGTTTTTCGCCCTGCTTTGAAAAACCTTCGCCTGCAAGCAGACACACATTGTTGTTAAATGTGGCATACTTTGGCATCAAATCCCTCTGCTCATACGCACCCATACCGCACTTGACAAAAATGTTGTTATCAAAGTGAACGTTATTTGCGGGTCTGCACTCTGCACCGCCCTGATGGGTAACACCCGAGTCGTAGATGTTATAGAAGTAGCAATCTGTTACCGTAACATCCTCAGCGCCGTTCCAGCATTCAACACCATTGCCGAGACGTATTCTTCTCTGATAATTCCAGGTACAACCGCCTATGTTTTCAAAATCGCAGTTTTTAACAGTAAAATCAACGACATTTTCTCCCGCAAGCCCGTGAACACCGCTGTTTATAAAGCGAAGACCGTCAATTATGTTGTGACATGCGGCGTTGCCGAGGGTTCTCTTGCCGTAAACGGACATTTCTATGTGGTCGTAAAATACACCGGGATTTGCTTGGGAATACATATAAATCTTGTGTCCCGGCTTTAAAGGCTTATCAAAAAGACGTGTGCCGAACATATTGTCGTAGTAGTCGCCCTGATTCTGCAAATCACACTTTTCCCAGCACAATGTGCCGAAAAGCTCGGTATTGTTGAATATTACATTGCACGCCTCTTCATCGGTAACAGCCTCTGTCACCCAGATGTTCTTTTCTTCCTCTGCCCATATATCGGGATTTGAAAGGGTGTCAACAGAACCGCAGAAGGTGGGCTTTTGTCCCTCTCCGTAGGAGGAATAGGTTATGGGCCTTCCTTCTTCACCGTTTATGTTGTCAAGCTTTGCTCTGTAAAATGAGCCGCACTTGAAAAGTACCGTATCTCCGCCTTTTATATCTATATTATGATAATCCTTTTTCGGTGAGTTCTCCGAAAGACCGTCGTTTTCGTCGATGCCGAGAATGTTATCAATGTAGTATGTAGCCATGTTTTTCCTCCGTAAAACCGTTTTCTATATTATACCAAGGTAACAATAAAAGGTCAAGTAAATATAATGCGTTTTTTGCATAATGATTTGAATTTCTGTGCTTTTGTATCTCAAAAAAACAATATTCCCCGATGTCGGCTTTTGACATCGGGGAATAATTATAACCGTGAATGTTCGGTTGTGTTTACAGTAAATATTCCGCCAGTGTCTTGCCGAGTTTGACCGCTTGGATTTATGGCGTTCAAACGGAGCTACTTGAGCGACACCGTCAGTATGTTTTTCATCAAAGACTGCACGTGAATTGCCGGCGGAGGCTCTCCGCTTAAGCGACACCGATAGCTTGTTTTATTGCAAGGGTTGGGAGGGAAATGCCCGCGGAGGCTCTCCGCAAAAATCCCTCGTGCCGAGCTTGGAACGAGGGATGGATAACCGTGCATACGTTGTTAAGGTACGTCAAGTGTTTCGTCGGTGTTTTGATGAGTTTGACCGCTTGGATTTATGGCGGTCAAACGGAGCTACTTGAGCGACACCGTCAGTATGTTTTTCATCAAAGACTGCCCGTGAATCGCCGGCGGCGGCTCGCCGCTTACTTAATTCTGACAATCCAGCCTTCGGGTGCTTCGAGCTTACCCATCTGGATACCTGTAAGTGTGTCGTAAAGCTTCTGAGTAACAGGGCCCATTGCACTCATGCCGCTGGGAAGACAGATTTCTTTGCCGTGGTCAACAATCTTGCCGACGGGTGAAATAACAGCAGCCGTTCCGCAAAGACCGCATTCTGCAAAATCGGAAAGTTCTTCCTTATAGATTTCTCTTTCTTCAACTTCAAGACCAAGATATTCTTTTGCAACGTAAAGAAGCGAACGTCTTGTGATGGAAGGAAGAATTGTATCGGACTTGGGTGTTACAACCTTATTGTCTTTAGTTACAAAGAGGAAGTTTGCTCCGCCTGTTTCTTCGACCTTTGTTCTTGTTGCAGAGTCAAGGTACATATTTTCGTCAAAGCCGTTATCATGCGCCCATGTGATGGCATAAAGGCTCATGGCATAGTTGAGACCTGCCTTGATATGACCTGTACCGTGGGGTGCAGCTCTGTCAAAGTCAGAAACATTAAGTGTAAGAGGTCTTACACCGCCCTTGAAGTAAGGACCTACGGGTGTACAGAAAATTCTGAACTGATATTCATTTGCAGGCTTTACACCGATAACAGGGTCAGAGCCGAACATATAGGGTCTAAGATAAAGTGATGCGCCGGAGCCGAAAGGAGGAACATAGTCAAGGTTTGCTTCAACCACCTTCTGCACCGCATCTAAAAATCTTTCCTTGGGAAAAGCGGGCATGATAAGTCTCTTTGCAGAGTCAATCATTCTGTCCGCATTGAGGTCGGGGCGGAATACTACCACGTGTCCGTCCTGTGTTGTATAGGCTTTCAAGCCCTCAAACACTGTCTGTGCGTACTGAAGAACGCCTGCACATTCGCTGATAACGATTTTATCGTCCTGTGTAAGCTCACCGTCATCCCACGCACCGTTTTTATAGTTTGAAACATATCTCCAGTCGGTCTTGATGTAACCGAAGCCGAGAGAAGCAAAATCGAGATTTGCTGCCATTTTTTATACTTCCTTTCGGGTAAATTGCTTTTTAACGCTGAAATTATATCACAATATAATTCCAAATGCAATACTTTATTAGAGTAAATCACTAAAATTTACAAAGTTTCCGATTTTTGCACCTTATCATAGATTTTGTTTACAATATGGCAGGAAATAAAGGCAATAAGTGTGCCTAAAACCGCACCTGCAATAACATCGGTCGGATAGTGGACATATAGGTAAACCCTTGAAAACGCCACAAGAAACGCCGCTACAAGAGCCGCAGCACCTGCCTTTTTGTACCTGCAGACAAGCAGGCTTACCGCCGCTTCAAAGCAGGCAAGAGTATGTCCTGACGGAAAGGAATAGTCCGAAAGTCCGTCAATCAGAAGCTTTACGTCCGTATCAATGCTGTAGGGTCTTGGTCTTGCCACAAGGGGCTTTAAGGTAAGATTTCCCACAAGCAGTCCGAAAATCAGCGACAGTGCCATTACAAAGCCGCATTTTCTCGTCTTTTTGAATATAAGCATAAGAATTGTTACGGCTATCCAGAAAATGCCATCCTCGCCGAGGAGAGTTATTATCGGCATTACAAAGTCAAGAAATGCACAGGAAACATATTCCCTTACAAATCTTACCGCCGAAAGATCAATGCCCTGAATCCAATCAAAAAATCCCATATTTTCAAATCCTTTTTTATATTCTACGATACCCTCACAAGAGGATAGTATTCATCCCTTCCCGGACAGCAAAGGTCAGCCGCAACCACCTTGTTTTTAAAAACGACAAGTGTTGCAAGATACCTGTCGTCCGACAGCTTTGTGCCGTCGGGAAGAGAGGTAACCTTATATGTATAGCCCGACACCTTCTTACCCGTGTACCTTTCAAGGTCAAAGCCCTGCGAACGCTGAAGGGAATTATACTTTTCCATAACAGAGTCAAAGACCTTTGGGATTCTTTCGCCCGACGTGCTGACAGGCTCACCTTCAACCTCAAATCCAAGGGTCGAGAGATATTCTTTTCTTCCCTCTTCGCTTTTTACGTCAATCGACGAGAGCGTCTTTGAAATCTCAATTTTATTGACGTTGAGATACGCCCCCGCCCCCGGCATGAGGGATACTACCGCCGCTGCCGCCACAAGACACAGGCAAAGAAACCCTATAATCTTCACGCTCGATGCCTTAAAGGAATAAACAAACACAAAACCGCCTCCACATGGTATTTTTACTACATCATATGCGAGGCGGGTAAGTTTTAGAAGCTATCTTAATTTGTTTTTGCTGGTGGAGTAAATCTTTTCAATCATTTCAAGAACGGGAACCGCATCCTTGATGTCGCAGTACCACACGTCTTCTCCTTCGAAGGAGTCATAGAAACGCTTCATCATCATGGTATGTCCGTTGCCCCAGCACGCCTTACCCTCGGTGCCTGAATAGTCACGGTTGTCGGTAAGCTTTTCAAGGTCGTTGCCCCTGACAAGGTAGAGGGCGTCCCTGTAAAGGAAAAGTGTTGCCGAGTCAAAGAAGAGTTCGATCTGAACCGAAGAATCCTTGAAGTTGCAGTTTGTGGCATAAAAAATACCTTCAACTCCGCTTTCAAACCAGATTGTAGCCTCTGCCGTATCTTCAACTTCGATAACTCCCTTGTTGCGTCTGAGAGCCACCGAGCCTTCCATATCCTTTACCTTGCCGCCGAGGTAATACATAAGGTCAAGGGTGTGAATCGACTGGTTCATGAGAACTCCGCCGCCTTCCTTTTCCCACGTGCCGCGCCAACCGCTTTCGGTGTAATAGGCACCGCCTCTGGACCATGTCATTTCGGCTCTTATTCCCCTTAATTTCCCGTATCTTTCATCGTCTACGATTTCTTTAGCCAAAGCGTTTGTGGGAATTACTCTGTTCTGGAAGGAAACGCACACTTTTTTGCCTGTTTTTTCACTTGCCGCAACGATTTCATTTGCCTGTGAGGCATTCATTGCCGCAGGCTTTTCAAGGTAAACATCACAGCCTGCCTCAAGGGCGTAAACTGCCATGTCACGGTGCAGATAATGGGGTGTGCAGACGTGAACAACATCAGGCTTTTCCCTGTCAATCATTTCCTTATAGTCGTTGTAGCCTCTGACGTCGCCGCCGATTTTTTCAATGGCAGCGTCTACCCTTTCCTGCTTCAAGTCACATACGGCAATTATTGTGGAAAAACCGCCGTGTTTAACCGCTGCGATATGTGTTTCGGATATGGCACCAAGGCCGATAATTGCTGTTCTCATATACTTTCCTCCACAGCTTTTGACTTCTTTTTATTCGCTCTTAATTCCTTAAAAAACTCCGATAAAACGAAGGCACATTCCTTTTCGAGTATTCCGCCTTCAACATTGGGCTTATGGTTGTAGGGAAGCTCCGCCAGATTCACAACGCTTCCAAAGGAGCCTGCCTTTTTATCCGATGCACCAAAATATACATTTTTGATTCTTGCGTTTATTATCGCCCCTGCACACATGGGACAAGGCTCAAGAGTAACATATAAATCACACTCGCAAAGCCGCCAGCCACCGAGCTTTTTACATGCCGCATTTATGGCGGAAATCTCGGCGTGACACAGGGCGTTTTTGCCGTTTTCACGTCTGTTTCTTCCGCCCGAGACCACCCTGCCGTCCTTGACTATCACGCATCCGACGGGCGTTTCACCCTGCTTTGCCGCAGTACTTGCCCTGCCGAGTGCCATTTTCATGAACTTTTCATGCTCATTCATTTACATCACCATGAGAAAAACATTATACACATAATACACAATATAAAGTGCAAGAGGAAGCACAAAAAGCTGCTTCATGCCGTTTTTGTTACAAAGACCGCCGTCATTCTCCTCAGTCTTTACACGGAAAGCCTCGGCAATGCCGTCCTTTTTGCAGAATGCGTATATGCCGTAAATTCCAATTGCCGACACGACAAGAAGATACACACTGCTGATTATATTGAAGGTCTTTGCATCGGTGCCTCCAAGGAGGTACCCGAGAAATATTGTTGTAAGATTATTGCCTGCATGGAAGAGTATGCTTGTCTTTATATTGCCCGTAACCGCCATGACAAGTGCAGAAAAAACACCGAACACAAAGGCATACACGCTTTGGGTTGGAGACGCATGGGCAACACCGAAAATCACGGCACTTGCAACAACTCCGAAGGCAAGTCCGTATCTTCTGAGGTACGAGAAAATCACGCCCCTGAAGACATACTCCTCAACAATGGGAATGAAAATCCCTGTACAGAGAATGCTTATTGCAAATTCGTATACATTGAATTCATGTGCCATAACCCCGGCGGAAGCATAAACCTTTGAAGCATCCGGCAGCACAAAATCGCCTATCATCCCCGAAAAGGACGAAGCAAACGTGGTCAGCAAATGGCACAGGCAAAACACGGGGATGATGCTTTCCACAAGCCTCCCGCCAATGTCAAAACTTTCGTTACAGCTTATTTTTTCAACTCTAGAAAAAATATATGCGGGAATCACAAGGGTTATAAAGGTGTTGAGCATGCTGATAACCGTAGAAAAGCCTTCAGAGTCCATTACAAGCCTTGCCGACACCCTCGCTGAGGACGGGTCAGCCCCGAAAAATGCGAGAACACCCGAGAGCATATGCTGAATCTCCATGCCGAACTTATCAAAGAGCAAAAGCACAAGAAATACCGTAAGCTCCGACAAAAGCGTCACTGTAATGAGCAAAGCCGAAGCCTTGCACATAGCAACAAGCGCACGCTTCTTATTCAGTGCCGAAAGCTCGGCTCTGTCAACAGAATATGTATCCATCTTTATCTTTGCCTCAAACAAGGAATTTGAGTGCCGCGAGGGCCCCCGAAGAAATGAGGGTTACAAGAATACCTGCCATTATAACGCCGAGGAAAATCGCGACAAATGCGTGCTTAATTCTCATATTAAGGAGTGCCGCAACAAGTGCACCCGACCATGCGCCGGTACCGGGAAGGGGTATGCCTACAAACAGCATAAGTCCAACAAGCTCGTATTTATACGCCGTAATCTGTCCCGACTTTTTATCTGCAATTCCCTCAAGTTTTGTGATAATCTTTTCAAAGGGGCGGAATCTTTTCAGCCACTTGAAAATGGGCTTTATGAGGAAAATTATAAAGGGTACCGGAATACAGTTCGCGATAACGCATATAAGAAAAACCTCTACGGGATTCATACCAAAGCCAATGCCGACAGGTATTGCACCCCTCAGTTCTATAAAAGGTACTATGGAAATTATTATAAGATACAGTTCATGGGGAAGTGAAACCAGGAATTCGCCAATCGCCTCAAACATCGGTGTTATGCCTCCGCTTTTCAGTAATATATTCTAAATAACAACATTTTCCGATTATTCAATTTATTATACTTTTTTTAAAGCCCTGTGTCAACACGCAAAACTTGCATTTTCTGTTAAAATATATTGTAAATATTGCTTTTTTATGATAAAATAGGCTCATAGCTTTTTCGGAGGTAATTCAATGACAAAGGTAAGACTTGACAAATACATTTCATCTACTCTTGTTGTCAGCCGTAAGGATGCGGTGTCTTTAATAAAATCGGGAAGAGTGTCGGTCAACGGCAACGTAAAACCCAAGGGCGACGACAAGGTTGACGACAGTATTGACGAGGTGCTCTTTGACGGGCAGAAGCTGACATTTGCAGAAAACATCTACATTATGCTAAACAAGCCCCGCGGGCTTATCAGTGCCACAGACGGACAAGGCACGGTGCTGTCCCTGTTTGACAAAGCTTTCTCGGACAAGGGGCTCTTTCCCTGCGGAAGACTTGACAAAGACACGGTAGGGCTTCTCATAATGACCACCGACGGTGCTCTTGCCCACAGGCTTCTCTCCCCAAAGCACCATGCAGAAAAGACATATTACGTCGAATGCGACAAGGAATTTACCCAAGATGATGTCACACTTATGAAAGAGGGCATTATGATGGACGGCAAGAAGACACAGCCTGCCGTACTCGAAATACTTGACGACCCGAAAACTGCGCGCATTACTCTCACCGAGGGTAAATATCACGAAATCAAGCGTCTTTGCTATGCCTGCCGTCAAAAAGAAGTGCTCCTTCTCAAACGTCTGACCTTCGGCGGTATCAGTCTTGACGAAAGTCTCTCGGCGGGTGAATGGAGAGAGCTTACCGACGAAGAACTTACAATTTTACGTCAAAATCAAGGTTAAATTTTAAAAATGTGAGGAATATTTATTAATTCCTTTGAAAAGACTTGAAAAAAAACCTTTTATGGATTATAATGTAAAATAGTTTTTTGTTTGACAAAATTCAAAATGTACATACGAAAAGAGAAGAACAATGATTATCACAGACGTACTTACACAAAACGCAAGACTTTATCCGGGTGACATAAGTCTTGTTGAAGTAAATCCCGAAATCAGAGAAAAGATTGACAAGGCTTGGCAGGAATTTGACCTGGTTGAGTCTGTTCCCAAACCCGCTTCAAGAAAGGAAATCACCTGGGGTGAATTTGAAGGCAAGGCAAACAAGTTGTCCCACTATTTCCTCTCTGAAGGTGTTACAAAAGGCTCAAAGGTTGCACTTCTTCTCATGAACTGCATCGACTGGCTTCCCATATACTTCGGCATTTTAAAGACAGGCGCAATAGTTGCCCCCATGAACTTTAGATTCAGTGCTGACGAAATCAAGTACTGTCTTGAGCTTTCCGAGTCCGACGTTCTCGTATTCGGTACAGAATTTATTTCAAGAATAGACAAAATCAAGGACAGTCTTACAGGCATCAGGGAATTTATCTTTGTAGGCAACGCAAAGGACTGCCCCGACTATGCAGAATACTATGAAGAACTTATCAAGGAAATGCCCGAAACTAATGTCAGAATCAGCATTTCCGAGGACGATGATGCGGCTATATACTTCTCATCCGGCACAACAGGCTTCCCAAAGGCGGTTCTTCACACACACAAGAGCCTTCTTGCTTCCTGCTACACCGAAAACAACAACCACCACCAGACAAAAGACGACGTATTCCTCTGCATTCCTCCCCTTTATCACACGGGTGCAAAGATGCACTGGTTCGGTTCCTTTATTGTCGGCGGCAAGGGTATAATCCTCAGGGGTGTCAGTCCCAAGTGGATACTTCAGACAATGAGCGAAGAAAAGTGTACAATCTGCTGGCTTCTCGTGCCGTGGGCGCAGGACATTCTCGACGCTATCGACGCAGGTCTTCTTGATCTTGAAGACTACGAACTTTCACAATGGAGACTCATGCACATCGGTGCACAGCCCGTTCCTCCGAGCCTTATCAAGCGCTGGAAGGCAATCTTCCCCCACCACGACTACGACACAAACTACGGTCTTACCGAGTCCCTAGGTCCCGGTTGTGTACATCTCGGTATGGAAAACATCCACAAGGTTGGTGCTATCGGTATTCCCGGTACAGATTGGGAAACAGTAATTTTCGACGAAAACAAGCAGCCCGTAAAGCAGGGTGAAGTCGGCGAGCTCGCTGTCAAGGGTCCTTCTGTTATGAAGTGCTACTACAGAGACGAAAAGGCAACGGCGGCAACCCTCTACGGCGAATGGCTTATGACAGGCGACATGGCTATACAGGATGAAGACGGCTTTATCTTCCTTGTTGACAGAAAGAAGGACGTTATCATTTCGGGCGGTGAAAACCTTTATCCCGTTGAAATCGAAAACTTCATCCGTCAGAACGACAAGGTTAAGGACGTTGCGGTTATCGGTACACCCGACCCGAGACTCGGTGAAAAGGCAACTGCCATCATTGAGCTTAAGGAAGGCATGGAATGCAGTGTTGACGAAATGAACGAATTTTGCAAGGGTATGCCGAGATACAAGAGACCAAAGCAGATTATCTTTGCCGACATTCCGAGAAACCCCACAGGCAAGATTGAAAAGCCAAAGCTCAGAAAGATGTACAGCGGCGACAGCGTTGTTGCCAAGCAGAATGAAATTAAATTATAATTACACAAGGCATATTGAAAGGCGGTCAGAAGACCGCCTTTTTCTTGTGTACTTTTGTGTCGACAAAAGTACCAAAAACGCCCACTCAACAAGAGGGGATGGGCGGCAAGTTGCCGCTGACAAACCGTCATTTTGACGGCATACAGAAAACCGTCAAAATGACAAATACTGCTGTCGGGCTTTCCCGACCCGTGGTGGCTTATCTCCTCTCATTGGGTATGGTGCTAATTTCAAGAAAATGTAAAACACACTTGACATTTTGGAAGGCATATGTTATATTATAAATGTAAAGTGTACTTGACATTACATTGGAGGCGATGATTTGGAAAACAGAATAAGAGAATTACGAAAAGAAAATGGAACAACGCAGGACGAGTTAGCGTATGCCGTGGGTGTCACAAGACAGACGATAATTTCACTTGAAAATGGAAAGTACAATGCTTCACTTCAGCTTGCTTACAAGATAGCAAGGCATTTCGGCAAGAGCATTGAAGAAATATTTATTTTTGAGGAGGAATAGGAAGGGATTTCAGAAAAAAGCTAAAGACAAGGTTATACATTGGCATATTTTACATAATTTTCGGCATTGCCATGATTGCACTTACCTTTATAAAGCATAACGACAACAGTTATTTTTCAACCCTCGGTCTTATTTTTTCCATTTTCGGGATAAAGCGGATAAGGCAGTATTTTGTAATAACAAGAAGTGAAGAAAGCATCAAAAAACAGGAAATTGCCGAAACTGACGAAAGAATCATTATGCTTCAGCAAAAATCGGCAACCCTTTCATTTACCATTTCGTCGGTTCTCAGTGCGATTGCCATTTTTGTACTGCATATTCTTGATATGCCCCTGTATGCAAGCATAGTTGCGTATGTGGTCTGTGCGTATATCTTTATACAGGTTATCTGCTATTTTGTGCTGACAAAGAAATATTGATAAATAAAACAAGGGAGTCCTGATGAGGACTCCTTTTTTTTGCAGATTTTATCACCAATATGGCAAAATGCAGTTCAATGGAAAAAATATTTATGCGACACCAAAGGCATTATATTTTTTCGCCAACCTTACTTTTTCTATATTCTGTAGGTGAAATACAAAATCTTTTTTTGAAATTTCTTTCGAAATTTGCGTAATCGCAAAAACCCGATTCATAGCAAATATCAGTAACTGTCATATTTGAATATTCGAGCAATCTTTTCACATAGTCATATCTTATAGAGCCCAGATAATCCTTAAAATTCACGCCGCATTCCTTTAAGAAAAGACTGCTCATATAAGACGGTGCCAAATCCACAAAACAAGCAACATCATCAAGCGTTATATTATTTCTGAAATTATTCTGAACATAGAGCATTGCTTTTTTCGCCTTTGAAATACGGCTCTGCTTATAACTGCTTTTTAACCTGCACATTTTACCGAGAATACTGTTAAGAAGATAAAAGCTGTATTCGTCATCATTTTCGCAAGAAGCAACATTCAGCTCCCGCATAATCGCCTCAAAGTAGCGGACATCCGCCTCACTCAGCAAAACTCCGCCTGCATCGAATACCGACGAAAGATTAAACAATATATCAATATCACACGCTTCAGGCATAAACATCAAAGTGATAACCTCGGATGCATCTGTTATAACCTTATGAAAATCCTGCGGTGTCATAAAAAACAACATATTTCTTTCTATGTTCCTTGACACTCCGTCTATTATATAACTGCCGCTTCCCGACAAAATAAGTTCGACTTCATAAAACTCGTGCCAATGCGTAGGGTAACTGCGAATATTCTTTTCTTTAACCATTATTTTCCCGTTTTTTATCTTCTGCAATCTTGTATATCTTTCAATCATTTCCATCACCTAAGATTATTTTATACCAAAATCTTAAAAAAAGCAATGTTTTATATTTTTTTACAATGTACATTCGAAAAAATGGTGATATGCTGTTATCGGACAAAAAAGGAGGATGGTTCAAATGAAATTATTTATCGATACAGCTAATATTGAAGAAATCAAAGAAGCAAACGAACTTGGCGTAATATGCGGTGTTACAACAAACCCGTCACTAATTGCAAAAGAAGGCAGAGATTTTAAGACAGTAATTGAAGAAATCACATCAATTGTAGACGGTCCCATATCTGCTGAAGTTATAAGCCTCGAAGCAAAGGCTATGGTTGAAGAAGCGATACCTCTTGCAAAAATGAACAAGAATATCGTAATCAAGATTCCCATGACAAAAGAGGGATTGAAGGCAGTTAAAATATTGTCATCAATGGGTATACGCACAAACGTAACTCTGATTTTTTCTGCTTCTCAGGCGTTACTTGCCGCACGTGCCGGTGCAACCTATGTAAGCCCTTTCCTTGGCAGAGTTGACGATGTAAACGCTGACGGTCTTTCGATGATTTCAGACATTGTGAGCATTTTTTCTGCTCATGAAATAGAAACCGAAATTATATGTGCAAGCATCAGAAATCCAAACCATGTAACTCAGGCGGCAAAGCTCGGTGCAGACATTGCCACAGTTCCGTATAACGTAATCTTGCAAATGATAAAGCATCCCCTTACAGATGCAGGTATTGAGAAATTCTTGAAAGACTGGGAAGCACACATAAACAAGTAATTTTTATACCACGTTTTTTAATTAAATCTAAATATGAAAAATTCCCCGACGCCGTCGTTTGGTGTCGGGGAATAATTATATCCGTGATACAAAGAAAAGTTTTGCATCTTTAAAATGTCGGTGCTAAACTATTTTCTCTTTGTCACTTTCTCTTTTTATTAAAGAGAAAGTGAGGATTCAACACTTGCAAGTGCTTCAGCAATCTTGCTTGCATCCTTACCGCCTGCTGATGCAGAGTCGGGACGTCCCCCGCCGCCGCCGCCGCAGATGGTAGCCGCAGTTTTTACAATCTTGCCTGCGTTTGCACCGTTCTTAACTGCTGCTTTGCCGCATACTGCAAGGAGAAGTACCTTACCGTCGATAGCGGAAGCGAGAAGTGCAACTACGTTTTCGTCTTTGTCCTTGAGAACGTCGCCTGCCGCTCTCATTTCATCGGCTGTCATGCCGTCAAAGGAAGCTGTGATAAGGTTAAACTCGCCAACCTTCTTTGCAGAATCCGTAAGGCTTGATGTCTTCATTGCCGCAATCTGAGCACCCTGCTGTTCGAGCTTGGATTTGAGTTCCTTGATTTCAGCCTCTGTCTGCTGAGCCTTTGCCGCAAGCTCTGAAACATTGCCTGTCTTAAGAGCCTTAGCTGTATCTTCGAGAATCTTCTTGTCGTTGTAGATGTAGTCGATTACGTTTGTACCTGTAACTGCTTCAATTCTACGAACACCTGCCGCAACAGAGCTTTCGGCAACAATCTTGAAAAGACCAGCCTTTGCTGTGTTGGAAAGATGTGTACCGCCGCAGAGTTCTGCTGAAACGTCGCCCATCTTTACAAGTCTTACAACATTGCCGTACTTTTCGCCAAAGAGTGCCATTGCACCCTCCTTCTTTGCTGTTTCCATGTCTGTTTCCATGGTAACAACATCGTGACCTGCGAGAATATATGCATTTACAAGAGCTTCAACCTTTAAGATTTCTTCAGCAGTCATTGCCTGGAAGTGACTAAAGTCAAATCTTGCTCTATGCTGGTCAACATAAGAACCTGCCTGTTCAACGTGGTCGCCGAGTACCTTACGAAGAGCTGACTGGAGAAGGTGAACGGAGGAGTGGTTTCTCTTTATAGCTTCGCGTCTTTCTGCATCCACTACAAGCTTTACTGTGTCGCCAACCTTGATAACAGTGTTGTCGGAAAGCTCGCAGATGTGCTGATACTTGCCGTCAAGCTTCTTTGTGTCAACAACATTTACCTTTGTGTCGCCTACAAGCACATAGCCTGTGTCACCGACCTGACCGCCGCCTTCACCGTAGAAGGGAGTCTTGTCGCACACAAGTGTAAATTCGCCTTCGCTTACTTCGTCAACTCTTACTCCGTCAACAACAATAGCAACTACCTTTGCGTCGGATTCTACATTGTCGTAGCCTACGAAGGAAGTTTCTGCAACGTCTGTGAGAACATCGGCACTTGCAGCCGACCAGCCGCCGCCTGCCTTGCGGTTTTCTCTTGCTCTTACCTTCTGCTCTGTCATGAGTTTTGTGAAGGCTTCTTCGTCAACGGTAACGCCCTTTTCTTCGACGATTTCTTTAGTCAAATCTACAGGGAAACCGAATGTATCGTAGAGCTTGAATGCATCTTCGCCCGAAAGCACCTTTTCGCCTGTCTTATTTAAGTTTTCAAGCATACCTGCGAGAATGGAAAGACCCGTGTCGATTGTTGCATCAAAGCGTTCTTCTTCAATAGAAATAATCTTCTTAACGTAGTCTGCCTTTTCACGAAGTTCGGGATATGCAGACTCATTTTCCTGAATTACGATTTCGCAGAGCTTTGCAAGGAATGCACCCTCGATGCCGAGAAGTCTGCCGTGTCTTGCCGCACGTCTGAGAAGACGTCTGAGTACATAGCCTCTGCCTTCGTTTGAGGGCATAACGCCGTCGCAGATCATAAAGCTTGTGCTTCTGATGTGGTCTGTTATAATACGGATTGATACGTCGTTCTTGTAGTCTTCGCCGTACTTCTTGCCGCAGTATTCGCAAACGGTATCAAGGATTCTTCTTACCGTGTCAACTTCAAAGAGGTTGTCAACACCCTGAAGAACGCAGGCAAGTCTTTCAAGACCCATACCTGTGTCGATGTTCTTCTGAGACAGTTCTGTATAATTGCCCTTGCCGTCGTTGTCAAACTGGGAGAATACGTTGTTCCAGATTTCCATGTATCTGTCGCAGTCACAGCCGGGCTTACAGTCGGGGCTTCCGCAACCGTACTTTTCGCCTCTGTCGAAGTAGATTTCACTACAGGGACCGCAGGGACCCGAGCCGTGTTCCCAGAAATTGTCAGCCTTACCCATACGGATAATCTTGTGTTCGGGAACGCCGATAACATCACGCCAGAGTGCGTATGCTTCGTCGTCTTCTTCGTAAACACTCGGCCAGAGAAGCTCTGCGGGAATTTCAAGTGTTTCAGTTAAAAATTCCCAAGCCCACGGAATAGCTTCCTTCTTGAAATAGTCGCCGAAGGAGAAGTTGCCCAGCATTTCAAAGTAGGTGCCGTGTCTTGCTGTCTTACCTACGTTTTCAAGGTCGGGAGTTCTGATACACTTCTGGCAGGTTGTAACTCTCTTTCTCGGAGGTTCCTTTGTGCCCTGAAAATAGGGCTTCATGGGTGCCATACCCGAGTTTATGAGAAGAAGGGAGTTGTCATTTATGGGAATAAGGG
>JAGAUT010000041.1 GCA_017620655.1 Clostridia bacterium
CATCCGTTAAGGGCAGCCAGTTCAACCAGCCCCTTCTCGAATTCTCCGGCTCTTGTGCAGGTTGTGCTGAAACATCCTATGCAAGACTTGTTACTCAGCTCTTCGGTGAAAGAATGTACATCTCCAACGCTACAGGTTGTTCTTCTATCTGGGGCGGCTCTGCACCTGCTACTCCTTACACAGTAAATAAGGATAGCCTCCGCGGTCCTGCTTGGGGTAACTCACTCTTCGAAGACAATGCTGAACACGGTCTCGGTATCTACACAGGTCAGAAGGCTATCAGAGAAAAGCTCATCGGCAAGGTTGCTGAAATGGCACAGTCTGACAAGGCTTCCGACGAATTCAAGGCGGCTGCTAAGGCTTACCTTGACACAGTAAACGACGGCAAGGCAAACGATGTAGCTACTAAGGCTCTCGTTGCAGAACTCGAAAAGGCAGCAGCGGCAGGTTGTCCTGTAGCTCCCGAAGTTCTCGCTGAAAAGCAGTACCTCTCCAAGAAGTCCGTATGGATCTTCGGTGGTGACGGTTGGGCATATGATATCGGTTTCGGCGGTCTCGACCACGTTCTTGCTTCCGGTGAAGATGTAAACGTTATGGTATTCGATACAGAAGTTTACTCCAACACAGGCGGTCAGGCATCCAAGGCTTCCAACATCGGTCAGGTTGCTCAGTTCGCAGCAGCAGGTAAGGCAATCGGCAAGAAGGATCTTGCTCAGATCGCTATGTCCTACGGCTATGTATATGTAGCACAGATCGCTATGGGTGCTGATATGAACCAGACACTCAAGGCAATTTCCGAAGCTGAAGCTTATCCCGGACCTTCAATCGTTATCTGCTACGCACCTTGTGAAATGCACGGTGTTAAGGGCGGTATGACAAACTGTCAGAACGAAATGAAGAAGGCTGTAGAAGCAGGTTACTGGCAGATGTTCAGATATAATCCTGCACTCAAGGCTGAAGGCAAGAACCCCTTCACACTTGACAGCAAGGAACCCACGGCTTCCTACGTTGACTTCATCAAGTCCGAAACACGTTACGCAAGACTTGCCCAGTCCTTCCCTGAAAGAGCAGAAGAACTCTTCGCTAAGGCTGAAGAAAAGGCTAAGGAAAAGTACGCAAGACTTGTTAAGCTCTCCGCTCTCTACGAATAAGCGGCGAGCCGCCGCGGGCAAAGTCGCGGGTCGGGGAAAGCCCGACAGCAAACGTCGCGGGCTGTTTGAGTACTAATCCAAACATAATAATCGCGTAAATAACGAATCCCTTGCATCAAACACCGATGCAAGGGATTTTTGCGTTCAATGTCAGCTTTTACAGACAGACTGCTTTTGCATTTACCTTTTATATGTTGACTTTTGATGCCAAATCCTGTATAGTTAAATAAAAGAAACAGAAAGGGTGCAGTTTATGAAATCCGTCAAAAATCTTATTGTAATGATGTTTGTTTCATTTGCTTTGGCGGTTTCTGCCATGGCATCGGAAAAGGTGTCGCTTCCGACTTTTGATGTTACTTTTAACGGTCAGCTTGTTTCCTCAGATGCAAGACAGTATCCGCTTATTGTTTATAAGGACATAACTTATATTCCCATGACCTATTACGATACACGATTTCTCGGTCTTGCAACGGATTGGAATAATGAAACACGTACAATTTCCATCAAGAAAGCAGACACTTCGTTTGCATACAGGGACTATTACTCTGATAAAACAAACAAAAAAAGCGATAAAGCGGAGATTTGTTCGTTCAACATTGTTGTAAACGGAAAAGCAATAGATAATAAAAAGGAAGAATATCCTTTGCTTGTTTACAGAGATGTCACCTATTTTCCTCTTACATGGCGTTTTGCCGTTGATGAATTCGGCTGGAATTACAGTTTCAGTCTTGAAGAAGGTCTTGCAATCACCTCCGACAACAAACCGCTTACCAAAATCTTACTTCCTGACATAAGAACCAATGAACCGTCTGTTGCCACCGACGGGAAATATTGGTATTATACAGGTAATAATAATAAAATCTACCGCCTTATCCGTGGGGATTGGGCTGACGGTACGTATGAGCCTGAGGTTATACACACTCTGGAATACACATACTATTCCGACACCACCCTTGTGGGATTCTCCTATTGGCAGGGAAATGTTTTTATGACATACCACATCGGCGGTGCCTCGACGGGAACTACCTATCGGTATAAAATCAATTCCGACGGAAGCTGTGAAAGAAGCACTGAAGGAACCTATTATTACGGTATGATAGGTGCAAACGTCTACAAAATTGATGCCGACGGATTTACGGTTGAGCGATACAATTCCGGTCGTACGGGTACATCGACGGTTTACTATAGATTTGACGGCTCGGAGGAGTATATTGAACTTAAGCTTGACGGCGTAAGATTCGGCGAATACAGAAGTACAGACTTGTCACTTAATGACGGAGGACAGCTTCTCGGTACAAATGCCGAAGGCAATACGTGGTTTAATGACCCGCAGGTTATCGGAAGCAGAATATATCTTACGGGTTACGATGAAAAATCCAATACGAACAGTTCGCTTTATGTCTGCGACACAAAGACGGGAGAAATTAAAAAACTGATTGACAATGTCGGTGTATTCTATGCCTTTTCGGGTTGGGATAATGCGGCAAAGGCTGTGGTTGATATGATAATCTACGACAGACAGGGTACAAGATACAGATATTCAACCTACAGCTTAAGCGAACTTGTCATAGACACAAATGTCAGACCCATGAAAATGGCAAATCTTGAGAGTTCTTGTCTTGCTGTTGTCGGTGATGACGGTAAAACCGCTGAGGTAAAATGTTATGACGGTTATGGTTCGGGCAGCATCAAGACAACAATTTTTGAAACTGATTCGGGCATGGAGTTTAACGTTGTAAACGGAAATTTGTATGCATATAATTATAATCAGTCTGATAGAAAGCTTGCCGTGTTCTATAAAATACAGGACAATTTTGTTACAGGCGAAAATGCACAAAACATTTTTGTCACCGACCACTCCGTTCTTTTCATTGTTAATGACGAAAAGCCCTATGTATTTGAAGTCGAACTCGATTGAACAGAGTACATACATAATTAAACCCCGAAAGGAAAAAACATATGCTCATAAAAGGTCTGCAAAAGCTCACACTTCTTGACTATCCCACAAAAACAGCCTGCACAATCTTTACGGGAGGCTGTAATTTCCGTTGTCCTTTTTGCCACAACGCTTCGCTTGTATTGGATGTAAACGAGGGCGAAAAACATGAAGCCGACGAAGTGCTTGCATTTCTCGGGAAAAGGGTAGGACTTCTTGACGGCGTTTGCGTAACAGGCGGCGAGCCTTTACTTCAGAAGGATATAAAAGAGTTCTTGAAGGCAATCAAGGAAATGGGATATGCAATAAAGCTTGACACCAACGGCTACAGTCCCGAAAAGCTTATGGAGATTGTAGAGGAAGGTCTTATAGACTACGTTGCCATGGACATCAAAAACTGCAAGGAAAAATATTCCGAAACGGCGGGCATTGACATTGATATGGCGAAAATCGAAAAGAGCGTTTCTTTTTTGATGAACAGCGGAATTGATTATGAGTTCAGAACAACTGTTGTCAAGGAATACCACACACTTTCCGACATCGAAAAAATTGCCGGATGGATATCGGGAGCAAAGAGATATTTCCTCCAGAGCTTTGTTGATTCGGGCGATTTAATAAAGGACGGTCTGTCGGCTGTTGACAAGGAAACACTTGACAGTATGAAAAATGTCTGCACATGGCATATTAAGAATACAGAAACCCGAGGCGTATAAATTTTACCGACATCAAAGCATTGGTGTCGGTTTTTTATTGCACTTCGGAAATTAACATGCGAATCAAAACGGCATACCCCGAAACCGGCAGCCGTGCTTCACGGCGGTGTCTTTCTTTTTACAAAATTGTAATTTTGCCTATATATTGTGTCTGAAACACTATATTTTGTGTTTGAAAACTGAATTTAGTAGCATATTTTGTGCCCGAAAAGGTGTCGATTTAGGCAAAAACACCTCGTTTTTTGTTGAAAATGACAACTGATGAAAAAAGTCCGAGTCAGAAAACGACGTAAATACGTCACTTTACAAATTTGTAAAATCAAGCCTTTGGTCAAAAGTGGCAAAAAACATCAAAAACACAATATCTTGATGTTTTTCTATTGACAAAGCACAATATCTATGGTAAGATATCAATGCATCGGCCCCGAGGGGGCAAATTCAATAAGGAGAATGAATATGTATAACGTAGTAAAAAGAGACGGGAAATTAGTTTCCTTCGACCTTTCCAAAATCAGCACAGCTATCAGCCAGGCATTTGACGCTTGCCAGAAACAGTATAATTCTGATATTATCGACTTCCTTGCACTCAAGGTTACGGCTGCATTTGAGCCTAAGATTGAAGACGGCAAGATTTCTGTCGAACATATTCAGGACTGCGTAGAATCCGTTCTTATCAAGGCAGGCTACGACGATGTTGCAAAGGCATACATCATCTACAGACGCCAGAGAGAAAAGATCAGAAACCTTAACGCAACAATGCTTGACTACAAGGAAATTGTAGACAACTATATCAACGTAAATGACTGGAGAGTTAAGGAAAACTCCACCGTTACATACTCTGTAGGCGGTCTTATCCTTTCAAACTCCGGTGCAATTACTGCCAACTACTGGCTGTCCGAAATCTACGATGACGAAATCGGTTCTGCTCACAGAAATGCAGACATTCACATCCATGACCTTTCTATGCTTACAGGTTACTGCGCAGGCTGGTCCTTAAAGCAGCTTATCCAGGAAGGTCTCGGCGGTGTTCCCGGCAAGATTACTTCTGCTCCCGCATCCCACCTTTCTACACTCTGCAACCAGATGGTTAACTTCCTCGGTATCATGCAGAATGAATGGGCAGGCGCACAGGCTTTCTCGTCCTTCGACACATACCTTGCACCCTTCGTTAAGATTGACAACCTTTCCTATAAGGAAGTTAAGCAGTGCATCCAGTCCTTCGTATACGGTGTAAACACACCTTCCAGATGGGGTACACAGGCACCCTTCTCCAACATTACTCTTGACTGGGTAGTTCCCAATGACCTTGCTGAACTTAACTGCATCATCGGCGGTAAGGAAGTTGACTTCAAGTACAAGGACTGCCAGAAAGAAATGGATATGGTAAACAAGGCGTTTATCGAAATCATGGTAGAGGGCGATGCTAACGGCAGAGGCTTCCAGTATCCTATTCCTACTTACTCCATCACATCTAACTTTGACTGGTCCGAAACAGAAAACAACAAGCTTCTCTTCGAAATGACAGCAAAGTACGGCACACCTTACTTCTCCAACTACATCAACTCCGATATGGAACCCAGCGACGTGCGTTCTATGTGTTGCAGACTTCGTCTTGACCTTCGTGAACTTCGCAAGAAGTCCGGCGGTTTCTTCGGCAGCGGCGAAAGCACAGGTTCTGTAGGCGTTGTTACAATCAATATGCCCAGAATTGCTTACCTTGCAAAGAACGAAGAAGACTTCTATGCACGTCTTGACAGACTCATGGACATCTCCGCACGTTCCCTCAAGGTTAAGAGAACCGTTATCACAAAGCTTCTCGATTCAGGTCTCTATCCTTACACAAAGAGATACCTTGGCACATTTAACAACCACTTCTCCACAATCGGTCTTGTTGGTATGAACGAAGCTTGTCTCAACGCTAAGTGGGTTGGCTGCGACCTTATCAACGAAAAGGCTCAGAAGTTCACTCAGGATGTTCTCAACCACATGAGAGAAAGACTCTCCGACTATCAGGAACAGTACGGTGACCTTTATAACCTCGAAGCTACACCTGCTGAATCCACATCCTTCCGTCTTGCAAAGCACGACAAGAAGCACTATCCCGACATCATCACAGCCGCAAATACAGAAGAGGATACACCTTACTATACAAACTCCTCACATCTTCCTGTTGGCTATACAGAAGACATCTTCACAGCCCTCGACATTCAGGATGACCTTCAGACCCTCTACACATCGGGTACTGTATTCCACGCATTCCTCGGTGAAAAGCTTCCCGACTGGAAGGCTGCTGCAAATCTCGTCAAGAAGATTGCTGAAAACTACAAGCTTCCTTACTATACACTTTCACCCACATATTCCGTATGTAAGAACCACGGCTACATAGCAGGCGAAGAATTCACTTGTCCTACTTGTGGCGAAAAGGCTGAAGTTTACAGCCGTATTACAGGTTACTACCGTCCCGTTCAGAACTGGAACGACGGTAAGAGCCAGGAATACAAGGACAGAAAGGTTTACAACATTGCTGCGTCTGTTATGGAAAAGAAAGAAAGTCCCATACAGGAGGCAGTAGCAGAAATGCAGACAAACAACGCTCTTTCTGACGGTTATTATCTCTTCACAACAGCAACATGCCCCAACTGCAAGATTGCATGCTCTGTTCTTGACAAGGCAGGCGTAGAATACTCTAAGCTTCTTGCAAACGAAAACGCAGAGCTCACTACAGCTCTCGGCGTAAAGCAGGCACCTACACTTGTTGTTGTTAAGGACGGACAGGCTCAGAAGTTCACAGGTGTTTCCGACATCAAAAAGCTTCTCAACGCGTAAGCGGGTAGCACCCGCCGGCAACTTCGCGGGTGATTGCAGACAAAAAGACAACATTTAGTGTCGCGTAACTAATCTTTTCCTCACCGCCATAAATCCAAGCGGTGAGGAAAATTGCTACACCGACACAGCTTTTGCGAAAATATGCCGCGACAACACGGCAAGCCACACCCGACCGCCAAACGACGGCGGTCGGGTGTTATATTATCAAGGAGAAAAAGTATGTATGACATTATCGTAATCGGAGCAGGTCCTGCCGGACTTGTTTCGGCACTTTACGCAAGACGTGCAGGCAAGACTGTATGCGTTCTCGAAAAAGGCTCCTTCGGCGGTCAGATTACCTATTCGCCAAAGGTTGAAAACATTCCCGGTTTTCTTTCGGTTTCGGGCAACGAATTTGCCGAAAAGCTGGTTGAACAGGTACTCGAACAGGGTGCTGACGTTGAATGCTGCGAAGTTCTCGAAATAAAGAACGGCGAAATAAAGACGGTAATTACAGACTCGGGCGAATTCACAGGCAAGGCTGTAATTGTTGCAACGGGTGCAAAGCACAGAATGTTAGGACTTGAAGGCGAAGAAAAGTTTGTAGGCGAAGGTATATCCTTCTGCGCAGTATGTGACGGTGCTTTCTATGAGGGCAAAGATGTTGCCGTAATCGGCGGCGGAAACTCTGCACTTCAGGAAGCAATTCTTCTTGCTGAGACATCAAAGAAGGTATATGTTGTACAGAATCTCGATTTTCTTACAGGCGAAGTAAAGCTTCAGGAACAGCTCAAAGCAAAGGAAAATGTCGAAATCATCCTCGGTGCGACGGTTAAGAGCATTGTGGGAGAAGAAACACTTTCGGGCATTGTAATTAAAAAAACGGCAGATTCAAGAGAGATCACCCTTAATGTCGACGGCATGTTTGTGGCAATAGGTCTCATTCCTCAGAACGAAGCATTCGCAAATGTGCTGAAGCTTGACGAAAGAGGCTATGCAGACTCGGGCGAAGACTGCGTGACGGGAACAGACGGTGTATTTGTTGCAGGTGACTGCAGAAGAAAGGACATCCGTCAGGTGACAACCGCCGTCTCAGACGGTGCTGTTGCGGCGCTTGCGGCGATAAAATATATTGACAACAAATAAAAATGTATAAAGGCAGTCCGAAAGGGCTGCCTTTTTTGCATATATTTGAAAAAACAGGCTAATAATAAGTTCGAACATAAAACGAGAAAGGAAGAAGAATATGATAAAAAGAATTATGTTTTTGCTTTTAGCCTGTGTGATGCTGAGTGCGTCTGTCTGTGCAAAGCTTTCGCCGGCAATGGATATTATTGAAAAGAGGCTGGAGAACAGGGCATGCTTTACCGGTACCAATCTTTCGCCTGAGGCAGGAGAGATGAACATCACAACCCAAAGAGGAATTGCCGTATTCAAGAGTTTTCCCGCGGCAGACCCCGAGGGCGGCGGACTTACCTTTGAGATTGTGAAATATCCTGCCAAAGGCAGCGTTGAAATAACAGAGGGCGGACAGTTTGTCTACAGACCGATGGCAGGCTTTGCGGGCAAGGATTCCTTTGACTACAGGGCGGTTGACGAATACGGCCTTGAATCCGAGCAGAAAACGGTTGAAATAAAGGTTTCACGCCCCGCCGCTGACGTGTATTTTCACGACATGAAGGACCACTGGGCGCACAATTCTGCAATCAGAATGGCATCAACCGGTCTTATGTCGGGAACGCCCGACGGCGAAAAGCTTCTTTTTAATCCTGAGGGCAACATGACAAGGGGAGATTTTCTTGCCCTGTCGCTTATCATGTCGGGACATGAGGAAAGTATTCCCTACGCATCAAAGACGGTTTTTGCCGACGACAGCCAGATTCCCCAGAATATCAAAAGCTATGTTCAGTATGCCTTCGACAAGGGCATTGTGTCGGGCTACGAAAATGCCGACGGCAGTGTCAACTTTGAGTCGACGGGAACTGTAACAAGGGCGGAGGCTGCCGTAATTGTCAGCAAGATTCTCTCGCTCACAAATGAAGATGAAGCCGTTCCTTCATATAAAGATGCCGCTGAGATTCCTGCCTGGGCGGCAGATTCCGTTGCAAGCCTTTCGGAGATTGGCGTCTTATGCGGAAACGCCGACGGTGATTTTTCTGCCGAAAGAAACGTGACAAGGGCAGAGGGCGCTGAGATAATCTGTAACGTTGCCGATTACGTCGAGGACAAGAAACAAGAGGAAAAGAAAAAGGAAAAGAACATTTTTAATCTGTTCGGACTTCTGGACTAAAAAAATGACGGCTTTTGCCGTCATTTTCTGTTACTTATAATCTTTGAGCGTCATTGCCAGCCTTGCGAATTCGTCCGTCGTCAGCTTTTCGCCTCTGACATCGGCACCCTTGCCGAGAATCTCTGATATTTTCCGGCCAAGCTCTTCCTTTGAAAGTCCCTTGTACATACCCGACAGGGCATTGGAGAGGGTCTTTCTTCTCATGGCAAAGGCGTTCTTTATAACAGTTGAAGTTTCCTTTGCAACATCGGGAGCGTATTTAGGCTTATCGTAAAGCTCTATTCTGATTACCGCACTGTCAATCTTGGGTCTCGGATAGAAACAGCCGGAAGGCACCGTAAAGAGCCTTTTTGCCTTGCCGAAGAGATTTATCTGGGCGGTGATTGCTCCGTACTCCGAGTCGCCTGCAGGGGCGCACAGACGTACTGCAACCTCCTTCTGCACCATTACCGTGATGAAGTTGAAGTCGGGATACTCCTCAAGCAACTTCATTATAATAGGCGTTGTTATGTAGTAGGGCAGGTTTGCACATACGGACACCGGCATGAGACTTCCGTCGTCGCGTCTTCTCTTTTCTTCAAGGAATGGGACAAGGTCCACATCCATGATGTCGGAAAAGACAACCTCGATGTTGTCGTAGCCGGCGAGGGAATCCTTGAGAACACCCTCAAGGCTTGTGTCAATCTCGACTGCAACAACCTTCCTGAATCTCTTTGCCAGTTCCTTTGTGAGAATCCCTGCACCGGGGCCTATTTCAAGAATGAGGCTGTCTGCCTTTTCGTCGGGGATAACATCGCCCTCGGGAAAAGTAAAGTCTGTACATTCCATGGCAATACGCCTCGGAATCTTGACATCCTGCAGAAAGTTCTGACCGTATTTTTTCTGGAATTTGAAATTGTGATTCTGTAAAAGCTCGGACATGTTTTTTCTCCTGTAAATTTCAAACAAAAGGCTTCATGCCGCATAGACATGAAGCCTCGTAAACTTTAGCTTTGGATTATTTTGCGGAAGCTTCTGCTTCTTCCTGAGCCTTGAGATACTTCTTGAAGTTCTTCTGCTCAAGCTCTGTAAAGTCGAGTCTGCCGAACTTGTCTGTCTCAATGCCCGAAAGCTTCTGTGTTACATAGTATGAATTGTTGAATACAAGGGGGATAACGGGCATCTGCTCTGCAAGATACTTTTCAGCCTCATGCATAGCCGCTGTTCTTGTCTTTGCGTTTTCAGCGTTTGCAAATGCTGCACAAAGCTTGTCGTATTCTGCATCTGCATAGCCTGTTGTATGTGCGCCGTAAACAACATCCTTCTTTGTAACGTCAACAACGTTTCCGCCGTATTCGCCCGAATAGCTTGTGAGGATGGAGTAAGCGTCGGTTGTCATGGACTGCTGGTTTACAATGATAACGCTTGCTGCGTTAACTGCTTCGTTGTTCTTGATAAGCTCATATGTACCGTCTTCCTTGGAGTCGATGTACATCTGCTTCTTGCCGCCGAACTTGATCTTGAAGCCGAGAGCCTTCCATGCTGTCTGGATTGCATTTGCCATTTCCTCATCGTCTTTTCTGAGGTTGCTGAATTCGATTGAGATAACGTGGTTTGCGGGCTTTACACCTGCTTCTGCAAGGAGAGCCTTTGCAGCTTCAACGTTTGCACTTGCCGCCCAGAGATTGCCGCCCTTCTTGCGGAAGTCGCTGTTTGCCTTTACGTCTTCAACGCCTGTGGGAACAAAGCCTGTGGCTGCTGCAGAGTTTGTGGCAGCTGCGATTGCATTTCTGTCAATTGCCATTGAGAGCGCCTGTCTTACCTTGGGGTTGGCAAAGAGCTCATGTGTATGGTCAAGATAAATTACTGTAGAAGAAAGCGTGGGGTCTTCGTCAACCTTCTTGCCGAATGCGGAAACTACTTCGGGAGAAGCAGAGTTGAGGTTGAGGAAGAAACAGTTTTCATCAACATATCTCTGGTAGTGGTTGTCGGCACTTGTGCCTTGTGCATAGAGAGTGATGAGTCTGTAGGGCTTTACAATCTTGTCGTCGGCGTTGCTTTCGGAGTCGCCTACGCATCTGTAGTTAACGCTTCTTTCGAATGTGAGTTCGCCTGAGTTCCAAGCCTTGATCTTGAAGGGACCGTTTGTAACGTAGGATGTACCGTTGGGCTTGCACCAGTCCTTTGTGTCGTCGTCAACCACGTCTTCACGGAGAGGAACGAGGGCAGGGCTTGCAAGGCGGCGGAGGAAGTATTCAACCTTCTTCTTTACTTCGCTCTTGGAGTAATCGTCTTCGTTTACATAGTCCTTTTCAAAGGTAATCTGGATGAGATTGTTCTTCAAGGAATACATACCGAAATCATCTTCACTGCAAAGACCTTCCTTAACCTTCTTTGCATTGAGGATGGGGTAAAGGAGGGAAGCGTTTATGTTGTTGTTTTCGGGAAGGAGAACTCTCTTCCATGCAAATCTGAAATCGTCTGCGGTAATGAGGTTACCGTCGGACCATCTGGAATTTTCAAGTGTAATGAGAAGCTCGAGGTTGCCTGTTCTCTGGTTGAAGTCGTATTCGTAACTCTTGCAGAGAGCTTTTTCAAGCTTGCCCTTTTCGTTGATTGTTGTGAGACCCTCATAAAGAAGACCCATGAGTCTTATGTGATCGACTGTTGTGTAAGAAGCCGAGGGGTCGATTGATTCGGGAAGGGTTGTAAGAAACATCTGGATTTCCGCGCCCTTGATTTCGTCCTTCTTCTTTTCCTTTTCATCATCGCTGCCGCCGCTGCACGCTACGAGAGACGAAGCGATAAAGAGACAGGAAAGAATGAGTGCCAAAAGTCTTTTCATAGTTTTGTTTTCCTCCCAAACTGATGTGAAACTTGCATAGGTATAGATATACTATCCTTTATAATTACAATACATTATACCACCAATTCCCAACATAATCAATCAAAATTTTTTGAATTTTCATATTTTTCGTATTGCACAAAAAACAACCCTCTTTTTGTCTAATATATACAAATCGGAAGCTTTGTTCGGCTAAATGTACCTGCTTTGCCCTGTTGTCAGTCATAAAAAATGCCGTTTGATAATAGAATTTGAGTAAATGACATAAAAACTGCAGACGGAGGTTATAAGGGATTATGGAGAATATATACCGTCCCGAGGGGACACTTATAAACACATTGGAAAACTATGAATATACATCGGATCTTGCCCTGACGGAAAGGGCAATGAAGGAGGGCGTGATTCTCGAGGGAAGGGCGGTGAAGTGCGACTCGGAGCACAATCTTCATGTTGAGTTCGGTTCTTTGCGCGGAATAATTCCCTACGCCGAAACACTTTACAGCCCGTCGGGCGAGCCGGTCAAGGATATAGCCGTCATAACAAGGGTGGGGAAAAACGTGTGCTTCAAGGTGAAGGATATAGAAACGACGTCTTCGGGAACAAGAATACTCCTGTCAAGAAGGGATGCACAGAGGGAATGCTGTGAGAATTATATACGACATCTTCAGGCCGGGGATGTGATCGAGGCAGCAGTGACCCACATGGAGCAGTTCGGTGCGTTCTGCGATATCGGCTGCGGAATGATAGCCCTTCTTCCCATAGACTGCATATCCGTGTCGAGAATTTCCCACCCTGCCGAAAGGTTTACGGTGGGACAGAAAATACGCTGCGTCATCAAAAACACAGAACCCGATATCTGCCGCATTACCCTTACCCATAAGGAGCTTCTCGGCACATGGGAGGAAAATGCTGCTCTTTTCAGTGCAGGAGAAACGGCATGCGGAATTGTAAGGAGTGTTGAGCCTTACGGCATTTTTGTAGAGCTTACCCCTAACCTTGCAGGTCTTGCCGAATACTGCGAGGGAGTTGAGGTCGGACAGACGGCGGCGGTGTACATAAAGAGCATAATCCCGGAAAAGATGAAAATAAAGCTGGTGATAGTGGACACAGGGGATTCATTCTCATGTACACGGCATCTTCGCTATACATTTGATGGGGAGCATATGGACGGCTGGCGGTATTCGCCCGGGGATTGCGTCAAGGAAATATATACCGTCTTCTGATGCTTTCGGGAGATTTTTGCGTGGAAATGGGTGTTTTTGTCCTCTCCACGCTTTTTTATTAATATAAATATGTAAATCATTTCCATTTTTGAGATAAAAAGTTAAAATTGTAAACAAATGCAACTTTTATCAAAAAAGCTCTTGACAAATGGACAAAAAGCTGATAAAGTAATATACTGCATTATAATCGAGTAGTAGTGTGTCGAGGAATCGCCTTTTGACGCATAAAACCCGAAAAAACAATGATGACACAGAAGATGAAATGGAGTGATTTCATACGATGGTAAAACCTTACAAACTCGGTAATAACATCCGTTACAGCTTTTCCAAAATTGATGAAAAGCTTGAGATGCCGAACTTAATCGAGGTTCAGAAGGAATCTTATGAATGGTTCCTCACAGAGGGTATGAGAGAAGTTTTAGAGGACGTATCTCCCCTTGTGGACTACACAGGTAATCTGTTTATCGAATTCGTTGATTTCGAAATCGATAAGACACCCAAGTATTCCGTTGAGGAATGTAAAGAACGTGACGTAAACTATGCGGCACACCTGAAGGTAACCGTCAGACTTTCCAACAAGGAAACAGGCGAGGTTAAGGAGTCCGAAGTATTCATGGGCGACTTCCCGCTTATGACAGAGCAGGGTACCTTTGTAATAAACGGTGCGGAACGAGTAGTCGTTTCGCAGATTGTGCGTTCGCCCGGTATCTATTATGAAGCAAATGATGATAAGTCCGGCAAGCGCCTCCATGCTGCAACTGTAATTCCTTACAGAGGTGCATGGCTCGAATACGAAACAGATGCAAATGACATTTTCTATGTTCGTATAGATAAGAACAGAAAGCTTCCCGTAACAGTATTCCTTCGTGCTCTCGGTCTCGGCACCGATGCAGAACTCAAGGCAGTCTTCGGCGAAGATGAAAAGCTTAATGCTACAATGGCGAAGGACCTTATGGAAAGCGAAGCTGTAAAGAAGGGTACATCTGCACAGGATGAGGCTCTTAAGGAAATTTACAGAAAGCTCCGTCCCGGCGACCCTGCTATCGTAGAAAGTGCACTTACACTTATTAACAACCTCTTCTTTGATGCTAAGAGATATGATATTTCTGCAGTAGGACGTTATAAGTTCAATAAGAAGCTGGCGCTTGCAAGAAGAATTGCAGGCTTTAAGCTCGCACGCCCTGCCATCAATCCCTTCACAGGCGAAATTCTCTTTGACGAAGGTACACTTCTCTCAAGAGAAAATGCAGAAGCAATTGAAAACGCAGGTGTGACAGAAGTATACCTTCTTACACAGGATGACAAGGCACAGGAATTCAAGGTATTTACCAATAAGATGGTAGATATGACAAAGCTCGGTGTTATTCCCGAAGGTTACGACCTTTCCTCTTTGAAGGTAGAAGAAAAGGTTAACGTTGAAGTCCTTTCCGAAATTCTCTCTTCAACCTCTAATGAAGAAGAATTTATCGCGGCATTTGGTGAAAGAAGACTTGAACTTATTCCTAAGCATATTACAAAAGAAGATATTTATGCTTCAGTAAACTATATGCTCTGTCTCTCCCATAACTGCGGCTCTGTTGACGATATCGACCACCTCGGAAACAGAAGACTCCGCTCTGTGGGCGAACTTCTTCAGAACCAGATGAGAATCGGCTTTACCCGTATGGAAAAGCTCGTAAAAGAGCGTATGACCATGCAGGATACTGAAAACCTCACTCCTCAGAATCTCATTAACATAAGACCTATTGTCTCTGCAATCAAGGAATTCTTCGGTTCATCTCCTCTTTCCCAGTTCATGGACCAGTCCAACCCCCTTGCAGAGCTTACACATAAGAGAAGACTCTCAGCTCTCGGTCCCGGCGGTCTTTCCCGTGACAGAGCATCCTTCGAAGTTCGAGACGTTCACTACACACACTACGGTCGTATGTGTCCTATCGAAACACCTGAAGGTCCTAACATCGGTCTTATCTCTTACCTTTCCACATATGCAAAGATTAACAAGTTCGGCTTCATCGAAGCTCCTTACCGCAAGGTGGACAAGGCTACAGGCGTAGTTACAGATGAAGTTGTATATATGACAGCAGACGTCGAAGACCAGTACGTAGTTGCTCAGGCGAATGAACCCCTTAACGAAGACGGCACATTCAAGAACAACCGTGTACAGGTAAGAATCCGTGAAGAAATAACCGAAGTCGAAAAGGACAGAGTTGACTACATGGATATCTCGCCTAAGATGGTTGTGTCCGTAGCTACTGCATGTATCCCCTTCCTTGAAAACGACGACAACTCGAGAGCTCTCATGGGTTCAAACATGCAGAAGCAGGCAGTGCCTCTCATGATGACAGAAAGCCCTATTGTCGGTACAGGTATGGAATACAAGGCGGCTGTTGACTCAGGCGTTGTTGTATGCGCTAAGGAAGCCGGCGTTGTTGAAAAGGCAAGCGGCGATACAATCGTTATCCGTGAAGAAGACGGAAACAGACGCCATTATCACCTCATTAAGTTTAAGCGTAGTAACCAGGGTACCTGCGTAAACCAGAGACCCATTGTGTTCAAGGGTGAAACCGTAACAAAGGGACAGGTTATTGCAGACGGTCCTGCTACAAGCAACGGCGAAATCTCACTCGGTAAGAACGCACTCATCGGCTTTATGACCTGGGAAGGTTATAACTACGAGGATGCTGTTCTCCTTAACGAAAGACTTGTAAGAAACGATGTTTATACATCTATTCATATTGAAGAATATTCCCACGAAGCAAGAGATACAAAGCTTGGTCCGGAAGAAATCACAAGAGATATTCCCAATGTCGGCGACGACGCACTCAAGAACCTCACCGCAGGCGGTATCGTTTGCATCGGTGCTGAAGTTCATGCAGGTGATATCCTTGTAGGTAAGGTTACACCTAAGGGTGAAACAGAGCTTACTGCTGAAGAAAGACTTCTTCGTGCAATCTTCGGCGAAAAGGCAAGAGAAGTAAGAGATACTTCCCTCAGACTTCCTCACGGCGAAAGCGGTATTGTAGTTGACGTTCGTGAATTTTCAAGAGAAAATCTCGACGAGCTTCCTCCCGGAGTAAACAAGGTTGTAAGAGTATATATCGCACAGAAGAGAAAGATCTCCGTCGGCGATAAGATGGCGGGCCGTCACGGTAATAAGGGTGTCGTTTCCAGAATCCTTCCTCCCGAAGATATGCCCTTCCTTGAAGACGGTACTCCTCTTGATATCGTACTCAATCCTCTGGGCGTTCCTTCCCGAATGAACATCGGTCAGGTTCTTGAAGTGCATCTCGGTATTGCTTCAAAGAAGCTTGGCTGGAAGATTATGACTCCCGTATTTGACGGTGCCAACGAACAGGATATCGCAGAATGTCTTGAAAAGGCAGGTATGCGTCCCGACGGTAAGAGCATCCTTTATGACGGACGTACAGGTGAACCCTTTGATAACCCTGTAACAGTAGGTATCATGTACTACCTCAAGCTCCATCACCTCGTTGACGATAAGATTCACGCACGTTCCACAGGTCCTTACTCCCTCGTTACTCAGCAGCCTCTCGGCGGTAAAGCCCAGTTCGGCGGTCAGAGATTCGGTGAAATGGAAGTTTGGGCTCTCGAAGCGTACGGTGCAGCTTATACACTTCAGGAAATCCTCACCGTTAAGTCTGACGACGTTATCGGTAGAGTTAAGGCATATGAAGCAATCATCAAGGGTCAGAATATCCCGACTCCCGGTGTTCCCGAATCCTTTAAGGTTCTTATCCGCGAGCTTCAGTCCCTTGCACTCGACGTAAGAGTGCTTGACGAAGAGGGCAACGAAATTGTTCTCAAGGACTCCAGCGCTGAAGAAATCGAAAACATGAGAAATGTTGTTGTAGATGATATCGGCGAAAGCGTAAACGACGGACAGGGTATGGGCGGCTTCTATATGGAAGATGAAAACGGCGAAGCAATCGAAGACGAATCCTTTGATGACGATTTCGACAGCGACGCAGATTTCTATAACGAAAACGATCCCGACAATCTCTAATGCTCGGAAATATTAAGATAAAGGAGCGAAAGAAAAAATAATGGGACAAAATGAACGCAACGAATTTGAAGCGATAAAAATCGGTCTTGCCAGCCCCGAGATGATCAGATCCTGGTCACACGGTGAGGTTAAGAAGCCCGAAACAATCAATTATAGAACACTCAAACCCGAAAGAGACGGTCTCTTCTGCGAAAAAATCTTTGGTCCGACAAAGGACTGGGAATGCCATTGCGGTAAGTATAAGAGAGTACGCTATAAGGGTAAAGTGTGCGAAAAGTGCCACGTTGAAATCACAACAAACAAGGTAAGAAGAGAAAGAATGGGTCACATTGAGCTTGCATGCCCTGTTTCCCATATCTGGTACTTCAGAGCAATTCCCTCAAGAATGGGTCTTCTTCTCGATATCTCTCCCAGAAACCTTGAAAAGGTACTTTACTTTGCAAACTACATCGTTCTTGAGCCCGGCGAAGGTACAGGCCTTGAAAAGATGCAGATTCTCACAGAACAGGAATACCAGAAGGCATATGAATACTACGGAAACGATTTCCGTGTAGGCATGGGTGCTGAAGCTATCAAGGAACTCCTCGGAGAACTTGACTGCGAAAAGCTTGCTGAGGAACTCAAGACCGAGCTTGAAACAGCTGTAGGTCAGAAGAAGGTAAGAATCATCAAGAGACTTGAAGTTGTTGAAGCATTCCGTGTTTCCGGCAACAATCCTCAGTGGATGATTCTCGATGTAGTTCCCGTAATTCCTCCGGATATCCGTCCTATGGTTCAGCTTGACGGCGGCAGATTTGCAACATCTGACCTCAATGACCTCTACAGACGTGTTATCAACAGAAACAACAGACTTAAGAAGATGATGGAGCTTCATGCCCCTGAAATCATCATAAGAAACGAAAAGAGAATGCTTCAGGAAGCAGTTGACGCCCTTATCGATAACGGCAGACGCGGAAGAGCAGTTACAGGTCCTAACAACAGACCTCTCAAGTCTCTTTCCGAAATGCTCCGCGGTAAGCAGGGTAGATTCCGTCAGAATCTTCTTGGTAAGCGAGTTGACTATTCCGGACGTTCTGTTATCGTAGTTGGTCCTGACCTTAAGATTTACCAGTGCGGTCTTCCTAAGGAAATGGCACTCGAACTCTTTAAGCCCTTCATCATGAAGAGACTTGTTGAAACAGGTAAGGCTTCCAACATCAAGGACGCAAAGAAGAAGGTTGAAAGAGTAAACGGCGATGTCTGGGATGCGCTTGAACATGTAATCAAGGATCACCCCGTACTTCTCAACCGTGCGCCTACTCTTCACAGACTTTCAATTCAGGCATTCGAGCCTGTACTCGTAGAGGGACGTGCTATCAAGCTTCATCCCCTTGTATGTACAGCGTTCAACGCCGACTTTGACGGTGACCAGATGCCTGTTCACGTTCCCCTTTCTGCAGAAGCTCAGGCAGAAGCACGCTTCCTCATGCTCTCTGCAAACAATCTCTTAAAGCCCGTTAACGGTAAGGCTGTAACTGTTCCTTCTCAGGATATGGTTCTCGGTGCTTACTACCTCACACTTCTTAAGCACGGTGAACCCGGTGACGTAAGAATTGATGAAAACGGCAACGAGATTTACAGAACATTCAGAAACTTCGACGAAGCAATGATGGCTTACTCTGTAGGTGAACTCGGTCTTCACTCTCCCATTAAGGTTATGATGGAAAAGACAAGACCTGATGGTTCCGTTAAGAAGGGTCTTATCAATTGTACACTCGGACGTCTTATATTCAACCAGCCCATTCCTCAGGATCTTCACTTTATCGAAAGAAATGAAGATAACGAACTCGACCTTGAAATCAACTTCGTTGTAACAAAGGACGAACTCGGCCAGCTTGTTGACAGCTGTATCAAGTACCACGGTATTTCGAGAACTGCTGAACTCCTTGATGAAATCAAGGCTATGGGTTATAAGTACTCAACACGCGGCTCTATCTCCATCTCGGTATACGATATGACCGTTCCTCCTCAGAAGAAGGTTATCGTTGCAGAAGGTGAAAAGCAGGTTGATGTTATTTCCAAGATGTATAAGCGCGGTCTTCTCTCCAATGAAGAAAGAAGAGAACGTGTTATCAAAGTCTGGGAAGACGTTACAAAGGACGTTACAAACGCACTTCAGTCCAACCTTGATGAATTCAACTCCATCAAGATGATGGCGGATTCAGGTGCGAGAGGTTCTATCAAGCAGATCAGACAGCTTGCAGGTATGCGAGGCCTTATGGCATCTACATCAGGTAAGACTATCGAACTTCCCATCAAGGCGAACTTCAGAGAAGGTCTTAACATCCTCGAATACTTCATTGCTGCCCGTGGTGCCCGTAAGGGTCTTGCCGATACAGCGCTCAGAACAGCCGACTCGGGTTACCTTACAAGAAGACTTGTTGACGTTGCTCAGGACGTAATCGTTCGTGAAGAAAACTGTCACGATAAGGTTGGTCTCTGGGTTGAAACAATCAAGGATAACAATGAAATTATCGAACCCCTTTCCGACAGACTCCTCGGCAGATACGTTATCGACGATATCGTTGACCCCAAGACAGGCGAGGTTCTCGCAAAGGACGATACAATGCTCACAGAGCATGAAGTTGATAGAATTATCGCAGCAGGTATCGAAAGAGTACATGTGCGTTCTGCCCTCAACTGTCATGCAAAGCACGGCTGCTGCGTACATTGCTACGGTGCAGACTTGGCTAGCGGCAACCCCGTAAACATCGGTGAATCCGTTGGTATCATTGCTGCTCAGTCTATCGGTGAACCCGGTACACAGCTTACAATGAAAACCTTCCATACCGGTGGTGTTGCCGGCGGCGATATCACTCAGGGTCTTCCCCGAGTTGAAGAACTCTTCGAAGCAAGAAAGCCCAAGAAGACAAGTGTTGTTGCAGACTTTGACGGTGAAATTAACATTGTCGAAGATAAGAAGGCAAGACACGTTAAGCTCACAGGCACAGACGGCGAAGAAAAGGTTTACCTTATTCCTTACGGAACAAGAATGGTTGTTCAGACAGGCGACAGTGTTGTTCGCGGTCAGAGCCTTACAGAAGGTAACATCAGCCCTGCCGATATCCTCAGAATCAACGGTCTTAACGCTGTATATTCCTACATCATCAAGGAAGTACAGAGAGTATACCGTCTCCAGGGTGTTGAAATCAACGATAAGCACATTGAAGTTATTGCACGTCAGATGACAAGAAAGGTAAAGATTGAGCATCCCGGTTCTACCGATATGCTTATCGGCTCACTTGTTGACGTTGTTGAATTCGAAGAAAAGAATGCCGAGATTGCAAAGAGACTCGAAAGCGGCGAAGTTGGTATTGCAGAAGCAACCTGCTCACCCGTACTCTTCGGTATCACAAAGGCATCGCTTTCTACAGAATCCTTCATGTCCGCTGCTTCCTTCCAGGAAACAACAAAGGTTCTTACAGAAGCGGCTATCCGCGGTAAGGTTGACCATCTTATCGGTCTTAAGGAAAACGTTATCATCGGTAAGCTCATTCCTGCAGGTACAGGTATGTCGATGTACAGAAACATCGAAGTTACCGACGAAAACGGCAACGAACTCAAGGTTGATATGCCTGAGGCTGAAAACAAGTATCAGGATTTCAAGATGGGACTTGAAGCACT
The DNA here is from genome assembly GCA_017620655.1 of Clostridia bacterium. GTDB lineage: Bacteria > Bacillota > Clostridia > Oscillospirales > CAG-382 > UMGS1387. Next base: position 20,630 of record JAGAUT010000041.1, read on the forward strand.
CAAGGCAGAAGCAGCATTTGCAGACGATGCAGATGAAGATACAGACGGCTTTGATCTTGCTGAAGGTGAAGACGATGAAGAAGATTCAAACGTAGATGAACTTCTCCTTGCTCTTGAAAAGGCACTTGACAGCGAAAATAACGAAGACTAATCAAAAAATGGAGCCGACAAAATCGGCTCCTTTTTGACAAGTAAGACATTAAGAATACAAATTCGTAGCCTTCCCCGAAAGTGACGGGGAAGGTGTCACAAAGTGACGGATGAGGTTTTGTGTAAAGACGGATGAAACCCCATAAGTTTGCTAAAGCTGACAGCTCCCCCTGAAAGGGGAAGCCTTAAAAAACAATATTCAATATTTGTTTAAGAAAGGAATATGTATAATGAAAGTACAGATAACAATGGAAAACGGCGGAGTTATGACACTTGAACTCTACCCCGAAATTGCACCCATAACAGTTGAAAACTTTGTAAAGCTCGTAAAGGAAGGCTTCTATAACGGACTTATTTTCCACAGAGTAATCGAAGGCTTTATGATTCAGGGCGGCGACCCCACAGGTACAGGTATGGGCGGCCCCGGTCATACAATCAAGGGTGAATTTATGGCAAACGGTGTGAAGAACACCTTAAAGCATACAAGAGGCGTTATCTCCATGGCTCGCTCCATGAACCCCAACTCTGCAGGAAGCCAGTTCTTTATCATGCATAAGGACGCTCCTCACCTTGACGGTCAGTATGCGGCATTCGGTAAGCTGGTAGACGGTTTTGAAACTCTCGACGAAATCGCAACAACCGGCACCGACGGCATGGACAGACCCAGATTTGACATGAAGATGGAAACCGTTACGGTAGTAGAAGAATAGTTACTTTCTCTTTAATAAAAAGAGAAAGTAACCAAAGAGAAAATGACTGGCACAATTATTTTAATGTGCTAAGCGGATGGAATATTCTCGGATAAAGCGAATCGCAGATGTCAAACGACGACATCTGCGATTTTTTAATACTTAAGTTTTCCAAGTCCCGAACCTATTGGAAGCCCTTTTTTCACCCTCTCAGCGTATGCCCTCTGAAGCGACGTTTCTTTTGGCAGATTGTCGTAGGAATAGTCGTAAAGTCTTCCGAAAACGTGGAAAAGCTCGGAATAATCACATGTTTCGTGGGTGGAAATAATGTCAAAATCATTCATGAAATCCAAGATTCTGCTGTCTTCGGACAGCATTTTTTTGTGTTCTGAATATAACAGCCAGCTGTCGCCGATTATCGGAAAATCTCCGAAATACTGTCTTGCAAGCCTGTATGAGGCAGTTCTTTGTTCCGCTTTAAGATCCGCACCGTCGGGCAGATGCAGAATTATTGCCTTTTTACCGTCATGAGTGCCGTACTGATATTCAAACACGCCAAGCCGTAATATGCTTCCTCTGACATGATTTGCAAGAAAATGATAGTCGTAAAGACCATGCTTTCCTTCGTGTAAAAAATACTCGTTTGCAGACTCATAAATCCGTTTTGCCGTGTCAAAAAAGATGCTTTCGCCGTCAATCCTTTTGAGAAAATCGGAATATGAATAAGACAGCATCGAGGTGTAAAGATAAAGGGACGCAGTTTCGGGCGAAAGCGGCAAAGTTTTGAGCTTTTCGTAAAACTCAAAGGGGTAAAACGCCTCATCAAAAGACAAAACGCCTGTATTTTCGACAGAGAAATCCTGCGAGCCGAAAAACAGACGTGAAAATTCATTAATGTCAAGTTCTTTTGTAAAGTCAAGCGCACGACGGACAAGAGCCTCATCGAAGCCCGATTTTTCCATAAGCTTTTTATAGAAATCCGTCATATAAATCTTCCTTTATTTGTACCAGAGAGTTGTAAAACACATGCTGCAGCGTGTTCGCTCGTTCGATTCAAAGGAGCCGCACTTTGTGCAAAGACACATGTTTTGGGGGATAACACCTTTGTTCATGGGTGCGGGAAATCTCAGACCGTTGATTACCGACACGGATGAATCAAGGTCGTAAAGCCTGTCAAAGGATGCAAGATTCGGCACCTTTTTCTTTGCAAGTCTGCCGTTCTTCTTTCGGATTGTCAGGGTGTTCATTCCGTCGTACATAACCATGTGCATACGCTTTATTATAACCTTTGCACCCTTTTCGTTCTTTTCAATGAGAATGGCGTTTTGCTTTTCGATTTTTTCAATTTTGCCGAAATATGTTCTCTGTGTCCATATTTTGTACGGCTTTATGATAAAGAAGCCTGCTACCGAAATAAGCATGGGTACTATAAGAAGCCTTGTGTCGCCCATGTCGTAGTAGACGTAGTCGAGCTTTAAGTACCGGTTGCCCGATTCAAACCATATAAAGCACCACAGCACAAAGAGAAGACACCTGACAAAGCAATGGAATAAGCCACGCTTGTAAAAAGGAAGCGTTCCGTTATAGGAGGACATGATTTCTTCATGCCGTTCTTTTAACTGCGAAAGGTTTTTGTAAATCATTGCCGTCCTCCTTTTTTTGTTTAATCATAGTATTCCGAAATATATCATCAGCACCTGAATATCCGAGGGGCTGACACCCGATATTCTCGATGCCTGACCGATGTTTTTTGGCTTAATCTGAGAAAGCTTTTGCTTTGTTTCAGCTCTGATGCCCGTTATTGCAAAATAGTCAACGTCGTAGGGAATCTTCTTTGATTCAAGCTTTTTGAAGCGTTCTGCCTCTCTTATCTGCCTTGCAATGTAACCCTCGTATTTGATTTCGACCTCAACCGCCTCTTTGACCTTTCTGTCGGTAATTTCGGGTCGTGTTTTGTCGATGGGTGCAAGACTTTCATAGTCAAGCTCGGGGCGTCTTAAAAGCTCGGCAAGGCTTATGCCGTTTGATATGGGAGTTGAACCGTGTTCCTCTAAGATTTTAAGCACTTCGGGTGTAGGTCCTACGTGAACAGAGTTTATTCTTTCAACTTCCGATTCAATAAGTGCCTTTTTCTCAAGGAATTTCTGATATCTTTCCTCGCTTATAAGACCTATCTCGTAGCCGAGGGGAGTAAGACGTCTGTCGGCGTTGTCCTGACGGAGAAGCAGTCTGTATTCGCTTCGGCTTGTCATAATTCTGTAAGGCTCGTTTGTGCCTTTTGTAACAAGGTCATCAATAAGAGTACCGATGTAAGAGGAATCACGGCTGAGGGTAAATTCTTCTTTGCCGTGGACTTTGTTTGCGGCATTGATGCCTGCAATAAGTCCTTGTACCGCCGCTTCTTCATAACCCGATGTGCCGTTGAACTGTCCTGCACCGAAAAGACCGGGAAAATCCTTGAATTCAAGGCTGGCTTTAAGCGATAAAGGGTCACAGCAGTCGTATTCAATGGCATAGCCTATACGCATAACAACGGCATTTTCCATGCCCTCAATAGAGTGAAGCATCTCAAGCTGCACATCTTCGGGAAGGGATGACGAAAAGCCTTGCAGATACACTTCCTTTGTGTCATAGCCGAGAGGCTCTACAAAGAGCTGATGACGGTTTTTGTCTGCAAATCTCATCACCTTGTCTTCAATACTCGGACAGTATCTCGGTCCTACGCCGTGAATCTTGCCCGAATATAAAGGCGAACGGTGGATGTTGTTTCTTATTATTTCGTGGGTTTTTTCGTTGGTGTAGCACACATAGCAGGGAAGTGACTTCAAGTTTTCTTCAAAATCTACGGTGTCTGCCGAGAAATGTTCGGGAACTTCGTCGCCGTCCTGACGTTCGAGAACATCATAGTTTATGGAATCTGCGTGGATTCGCACAGGAGTACCTGTTTTGAATCTCATCATGGGAACGCCGAGCTTTTTTAGTGAATCTGTAAGACCTACAGCCGCAAACATTCCGTCAGGACCGCCTTCAAAGCTGACGTCGCCCACAATTATTCTGCCCTCAAGATATGTTCCCGAGCAGATGATGACCGTCTTTGTCTGCCATACGGCACCGTACTTTGTAACGCACAGCCATTCATCGCCGTCACGGCGGATATCTACAATTTCAGCTTGACGGAGCGTGAGATTTTGGGTGTCCTCAATTACCTGCTTCATTAAAATCTTGTAGCGGTTTCTGTCTGCCTGCATTCTGAGTGAATGTACCGCAGGTCCTTTGCCTCGGTTTAAGAGACGTGACTGCATACAAACCTTGTCTGCCTGTCTTCCCATTTCACCGCCAAGTGCATCAAGCTCGCAAACAAGATGACCTTTGCCGCTGCCGCCTATTGACGGATTACAGGGCATGTTGCCGACAGCATCAAGATTTATTGTAAAAAGGACTGTCTGACAGCCAAGACGGGCACTGGCAAGTGCTGCTTCTATGCCTGCATGACCTGCTCCGACTACGGCAACGTCAATTTTTCCTGCAATGTATTCCATAAATGTTCCTTCTTTACTTGGTTTCAAAAAGTATATCTGTTCTCGTTATATCGTATTCATCGGGAATATCAAGTCCCGAATTTCTCATTGATACAAGAACAAGGTCGGGGTTAAGATAACTGTCGCCCGAAGCTGCAAGGGTGAGATAAAGTGTTGTTTTGCCTTCTGCTTCTTTCACATCCGCACCATAGACCATACTCCTTATGTCAAGCTCCTTTTCCTTGCCGCTTTTTGTTGTTTTCATTACGGGTGCGAGTTCTGACAGAGCCTTTTTCAGCTCATCTGCACCAGGGGCGAGGTTTTCAAAAACAAGCTCGTATTTTGCACTTTTTACCTTGCCCATCTTTATGTCGGGGTCGGTTACAGACTTTACTTCAAAATCGTCTGTCAAAGCTTTGCTGAGTCTCGCCTTCACTTCCTCGTGAGTATAATCCTCTGTAAGAGTTATGTCGCAAAGCTCGTTTTCACCCACCATGCCGACGGATAACGGCAGAGCAAACACCTGCTTTGGATGGGGCGAAAAGCCTTCGGAATATTTTACGGGAAGCTCTGCTCGCTTTAACGCCCTTGTGAATGAATGGGCAAAATCAAGGTGAGATACAAATATGAGACTTCCTCTTTTTGCAAATTTTATTCTGTGTGTTGACATTGTTTTCTCCTTCGCTTTCTTGAAAGAAAGCTTGCAAAGAACTTTTAATCTGTCAACTTTCTTTTCTTGAAAAAGCCGTAGTTTTTATTTCTCGATTGGGGTTTCATTTTGATGCCGATAAGGCGGGCATCAAAATGAGTGCAAAAAACGTGTCTGATGAGTTTGACCGCTTGCCTTTATGGCGGTCAAACGGTATTCCATTCGGGCAAATGACATTCTGTCTTAATTAAGAACCGGGTCCCGAAATGAAAAGTCCTTTGCCTACTTTCTTTCAAGAAAGTAGGTTAAATACATCTCTTGGTACACAAATCTGCACCAAATTTAGCCGCACCGCAAGCAGAGCATTTTGTGAGACAGTCAGGTGTTGTGACTTCCTTTTCCGCCTGCTTTGCTTCGGAAAGGAGGAACTTCTGTGTAACTCCGCAGTCAATGTGCGCCCAGGGCAAAAGCTCGTCAAATCCGATTTTTCTGTTGGCATAGTAGGAAGCATCAAGCCCTGCTTCCTCGATGGAAGAAATCCATCTGTCGTAGGAAAAGTATTCATCCCAGCCGTCGAAAATCTGACCGTTTTTGTAGGCAATTTCAAGAGCTTTTGAAAGACGTCTGTCGCCTCTTGCGAATACCGCTTCGATGCGTGAAACCTTTGCCTCGTGCCAGTTGTAGCGGATTTTGCCCGAATGGATTGATGAGCCGAGTAATTTCTGCTTTCTTACAAGCTCCTCAAGTGAATTCTGACCGAACCACTGGAAGGGCGTGTGTGCCTTAGGTACAAAGCAGGAAACAGAAATTGTAACTTCAACGGGTCTGCCCTTTGGCTTGTCGGGGCTCTGGTAATAAAGGTCAACTATCTTGTGACCGAGACCTGCAATGCCTTCAATATCTTCATCTCGTTCCGAGGGAAGACCGTTCATAAAGTAAAGCTTTACGCTTGTTCTGCCTGTGGAAAATGCGTTTCTGCAACCGCCGAGAATGTCCTCTTCGGTGAGGTTTTTGTTTATAACGTCACGAAGACGCTGTGTTCCTGCTTCGGGCGCAAAGGTAAGACCTGTTTTTCTGACGCCCTGAACTTTTTTCATAATCTCGGCTTCAAAGGAGTCGATTCTCATGGACGGAAGCGAGAGGGAAACCTTTTCTTTGTCTGTCCATTCCTTTAAGGAGTCAACAAGCTCCATAAGACAGGGGTAGTCGCTTATTGAAAGGGATGAAAGGGACATTTCCTCGTAGCCCGATGTTTTGTACTGGCTCTTTGCCTGCTCGTTGAGCTTTTCAAAGCTGCGTGAACGGTAGGGACGGTAGATAATGCCTGCCTGACAGAATCTACAGCCTCTCATACAGCCTCTTGCACATTCTAACATTATTCTGTCGTGGACTGTTTCGGTAAAGGGAACAGGCACTTTTTCGGGGAATGGTGCATTGTCAAAGTCTGTAATGCAGTTCTTTTCGACAAGTGCGGGTACATCCTCGTACTTTGGAGTAACCGACGAAACCCAGCCGTCCTTGCCGTCATATTTTACATCGTAAAGAGAGGGAATATAATTGCCCTTGATGTGGCTGGCAAGACGTAAAAACTCGTTTCTGTCAAACTTTTCGTGGGTTTTCTTGTAGTCGATATATAATTTTACTGTTTCAACGAGTGAATATTCGCCCTCGCCTATGCTGAAGATATCAAAAAAGTCGGCAACAGGTTCGGGGTTGTAGGAGCAGGGGCCTCCGCCGATGATGATGGGATGCTCGTCTGTTCTGTCCTTGGAGTAAAGGGGAATTCCTGCAAGGTCTAGCATATAGAGTACGTTTGAATAGGAAAGCTCGTACTGCAAGGTGAAGCCCACAAAGTCAAAGTCCTTTAGTGCATCGCCGCTTTCAAGTGCGTAAAGTGATATGTCCTTTTCACGCATGAGCGCACCCATGTCGAGCCAGGGGGCAAATGAGCGTTCGCACCAGATGTTTTCCTCACGGTTGAGGCAGTCGTAGAGAATCTTTATGCCGAGGTTTGACATGCCGATTTCATATGTATCGGGAAAACAGAAGGCAAAGCGTGCATCAACCTTGTCCTTTTCCTTTATAACTTCGTTAAGCTCGCCGCCTGTGTAGCGTGAGGGTTTCAGTACCTTTTTCAAATATTTTAATGCTTTTGTTTTTTCGTTCATGGCTTTCACCTGTTTTCATAATAATCTAAACTATATGATAGCACAAAACGAAAAATTTGTAAATAGCGATAAGCATTTTTCTACATTTAATAATTCATTATAAAGGTGAATTATTTGCCAAAACCCCTTGAAAAATCACCTGTATGGTGATACAATTATAATGATATATTCTATAGGAGGAACGCCCATGACATCGTGCATAAAATCAGCCTGTCTCTACGGCATCGACGGCTTTGTTGTTGATGTGGAGTGTTTTGCTTCGGGTTCAATGTCAAAATTTGAGCTTGTAGGACTTCCTGATACGGCCGTCAAGGAATCCTATTCCCGAATCAAGGCGGCGATAAAGTCGAGCGGCATTGAGTTCCCCAAGTCCAATATCACAATAAACCTTGCCCCTGCAGACAGAATAAAGCAGGGTACAGGCTTTGATATTGCAATCCTTCTGTCAATGCTTAAATGCGACAGCCTTGTAAGCGCCGACGCCGACGGCAAATGCTTTGTCGGCGAGGTGTCGCTGACGGGTGATATAAGACCCGTAAGAGGCGTGCTGTCCATGACGATAGCTGCCAAGAACGCGGGTCTTTGCGAAATCTTCGTACCCGAAGCCAACGCAAACGAGGCGGCGGTTGTTGACGGTATCAGTGTCTTTGGCGTAAAAAACGTGTGTCAGCTTGTGCTTCATCTTCTCGGCAGAGAGAAAATCGAAGTAACGAGTGTAGACAAAAAAGAAATGTTTGAACGCTCCTACGGTATGATAAATGATATGTCAGAGGTAAAGGGACAGGAAAACGCAAAGCTTGCCCTTGAGGTTGCGGCGGCGGGTATGCACAATGTTCTGCTTATCGGCCCGCCCGGTACAGGCAAGAGCATGCTTGCAAAACGTATTCCGGGAATATTGCCTCCCATGTCCTTTGAGGAAGCAATTGAAACGACGAGAATTCATTCGGTATCGGGAATCCTTCCCGAAAACGAATCGCTTGTAACAATAAGACCCTTTCGTTCGCCACACCATACAATGTCGGCGGTAAGTCTTGTGGGCGGCGGAAGAATTCCTGCTCCGGGAGAGATGAGTCTTGCCCATAACGGCGTGCTTTTCCTCGATGAGCTTCCCGAATTCGGCAAGGATTCAACAGACGGCCTAAGACAACCCATTGAAGACGGCAAGGTTACCATAACAAGAGCCAGCGGAAGATACGATTTCCCGAGTAAGTTCATGCTTGTCTGTGCCATGAATCCCTGTAAATGCGGATACTTCGGACATCCTACAAAGAAATGCACCTGTTCGCCATTGTCAAGGGAAAATTACCTGTCAAAAATTTCAGGTCCCATGCTTGACAGAATGGACGTGCAGATTGAGGTCGGCTCGCTGACCCTTGAGCAGCTTCAGAAAAAGAGTGACGGCGAAAGAAGCGACGAAATAAGACGCAGAGTCGTTGCGGCAAGGGAAATCATGATGAAACGCTATGCCGGTACGGGGATATATGCCAACGCCCATCTTACACCCGGTATGATAAGGGAATACTGCGTGCTTGACGAGGATGCAGAGCTTGTCATGAAGGCGGCGTTTGAAAAGCTTGGTCTTTCAGCGAGAGGCTATGACAGAATACTCAAGCTGTCAAGAACAATTGCCGATATCGAAGGCTCTGAGACCATACTGAAGCATCATGTCGCAAGGGCGGTGCAGCTCAGAAGCCTTGACAGAAAATACTGGTCAAACTGATTGTGAATTTGTGGTAAACTTTACCACATGATTTGTAGATGAAAACAACGTATTTACGTGGTTTTCGCACTTTTGCATAAAATATAAAAATTAACAATTTAATTTGGCCGAAAGTACTTGACATTTATAATTATTCGCACACTTTCAGATAAACTGATTTACATAATAATTGTGGAAAACTCACCTTGAGAATGTGCAAAAATGTGGAAAACTCGGTGGAAGTTGTGAAAAACTCCCCTCTAAAAGCCTTGATTCAGGCAGTTTTGAGGCTTTGGAAGCAAAATGACGGTTTATTCGACACAAAATGCGTTTTGTGAAAAGTACAGAAATTATGTAAATCAAATTACGGGTGCGGCGGTTGAATAAATATTCAAAACAAGTGAATAATATACATCAAAATTCGAAAATTGTATAAAAAGGAGAATTAAAATGCTTACAGATGCTCAGATTGCACAAAGTTCAGTAATGGAACCCATTACAAAGGTGGCTCAGTCTATAGGACTTGACCCTGAAAAGCTTGACCTTTACGGAAAATATAAGGCAAAACTTTCGGGTGAACTTCTCAGCGAAATTGAAAAGAGCGAAAAGAAGGGTAAGCTTATCCTTGTTACCGCTATCAACCCCACACCTGCAGGTGAAGGCAAGACAACCATGTCCATTGCCATCGGTCAGGCTCTTGCAAAAATCGGCAAGAAGGGAATACTTGCTCTGCGTGAGCCTTCCCTCGGTCCCGTATTCGGTATCAAGGGCGGTGCCGCAGGCGGCGGATATTCCCAGGTGCTTCCCATGGAGGACATCAACCTTCACTTTACAGGCGACTTCCATGCAATAACAACAGCAAACAATCTTCTCTCTGCAATGATAGACAATTCCCTTCATCAGGGCAACCCCCTCGGACTTGACCCCAAGAGAATTTCCTTCAAGCGTGTTCTTGACATGAACGACAGAGCATTGAGAAAGGTTGTTGTAGGCTGCGGCGGCAAGGCTGACGGCGTAATGAGAGAAGAAGGCTTCAATATTACAGCCGCTTCCGAAATCATGGCAGTATTGTGTCTCGCATCCGATATGAATGACCTCAAAAAGAGACTCGGCAACATTCTTGTCGGCTACACATACGATGGCAAGGCGGTATTTGCAAGAGAACTCGGCGGCGTCGGTGCTATGGCTACGGTTCTCAAGGATGCAATGAAGCCTAACCTTGTTCAGACAATCGAACACACCCCCTGTCTTGTACACGGCGGACCTTTTGCAAACATTGCCCACGGCTGTAACAGCGTTATGGCTACAAAGGCGGCTTTGGGTCTTGCAGACTATTGCGTGACAGAGGCAGGCTTCGGTGCAGACCTCGGTGCCGAAAAGTTCCTTGACATCAAGTGTCAGATGGCAGGTCTCAGTCCTGATGCAATTGTTCTTGTTGCTACCTGCCGTGCTCTCAAGTACAACGGCGGAGTTGCAAAGGAAGACCTCAAGAACCCCAATGTCGAGGCTCTGAAGAAGGGTGCTTGCAACCTTGAGGCACACATTGACAACCTCAAGAAGTATAATGTACCTCTTGTAGTATGTATCAACCACTTCTATGCAGATACCGAAGAAGAAATTGCGGTAATCAAGGAAGTAGCTGAAGCCAAGGGCGTTAAGGCTATCGTATGCAAGGGCTTTGAAAAGGGCAGTGAGGGTGCAATCGAGCTTGCAGAAGAAGTTGTAAAACTTGCAGACAGCGGCAAGGCTGACTTTACACCTCTTTACAGTTTCGATATGCCTATTAAGGATAAAATTGAAAAGGTAGCCAAGGAAATCTACGGTGCGGCGGCGGTTAACTTTGATGCGGCGGCACTCAAGACTATTAAGGAAGCAGAAGAACTCGGCTTCTCGAATTACCCCGTATGTATGGCAAAAACACAGTATTCGCTTTCCGACGATATGAAGGCTCTCGGCAGACCCACAGGATTTACTCTTAATGTAAGAGAAGTCCGCATCAGCTCGGGTGCAGGATTTATCGTAGCACTTACAGGTACAATCATGACAATGCCCGGACTTCCCAAAAAGCCTGCGGCAGAGCTTATTGACATTGACGACGACGGAACTATAGTTGGTTTATTCTAACTTACTTTTTCTTTGCTGAAAAGAAAAAGTAAGCAAAAAGAAAAGGATTCAGCTACGATTCTATATCAGCTGTAAACAAGCATTCTTTCACGAGTATAACCTTTCCCGACTGTCAAACACCGACAGTCGGGAAATTAAAGAAAAGAGAAAATATGGAAAACAAATGGATTTACACCTCTAATTCTGAGGAAGACACAGAAAAAATAGCCGCCGAGTTTGCAAAAACTCTCAAAAAAGGCGACTTCATAGCATTTTTCGGAAATCTCGGAAGCGGCAAGACTGCGTTTGTCAGAGGTGTTGCATCGGTGCTTTGCCCGAAGGCAAGGGTGCAGAGCCCGACCTATGCCATTGTCAATGAATACAGGGGAGATATTCCCATATTCCATTTTGATATGTACAGGATTCTCGACGATGATTCTCTGTATTCCGTAGGCTTCTACGATTATTTTGACAGAGGCGGTGTGATTTTCACCGAGTGGAGTGAAAACATTCCCTTTGCACTTCCCGATGAGAGATATGATATAACCTTTGAAAAGACGGGAGATACGGGAAGAATCATCACAATTGAAAAGAAATAAGGCTTTAAGTGGAGTACCTTATGCCGTCTTCACACAGGGATAAAAATAAAGTCAGTAAGTTTTTGCTTACTGACTTTTTTGCGTTTATAAAATGCTTTTTTCTGTACTTTTGTTTCGGGACAAAAGTACAAAGAAACGCCTTCGCAGAGACGAAACATCTCACGGCATATGTTCGTGGTATGCAAGCCTTTATTGTCGCTCAACAAACCATTTCTGTTCATTTTCACTCGGGAAAATGAACCAAAACCGACCGGCGGGGAGCCCCCGCGGGCAAACGTACGGGGAATGCTCGTGAAGAACAAGCCTTCGGTGTCGCTTCAACGAACCCCGTTTGACCGCCATAAATGCAAGCGGTCAAACTCCTTGCCGACAATTTGCACCAACCCCAAATGTGGGGAGATAAGCCGCCACGGCAAAGAGGGGAAGTCAGCGGAGGTTTGGCGGTAGTGCGTGTGATGAGAATTGCCTGCGGATTTTGACCGCCATGTAGAAGAATCACTTGTAGTTCAGCTCGTCAAAATTCGACAAATTAGTGAAAGGCTGTCCAAACCGAGCCATCCCCTCTTTTTGAGTGGAGAATTTTTGGTACTTTTGTTTCGGGACAAAAGTACAAAGAAACGCCTTCGCAGAGGCGAAACGCTCTTCCAAAAGCACACACTTAAGCGGAGTTTTTTTTGCTGTTTCTCTTGTAAATAAAAAAAGCTTATGCTATAATTATTATGTATAAATATTTTTTCGCGAAAAGAGTGATAACGGTGAAAATAATCGACATTATAAAGACAGGAAAACCCACCCTTTCCTTTGAGGTGTTTCCGCCCAAAACAGACACATCCTTTGAGAGCGTAAAGACGGCGACAGAGGAAATCGCAAAGCTCAGACCCTCATTTATGAGCGTCACCTACGGAGCAGGCGGCGGTACAAGCAAATATACCTTGGAGATTGCCGAAAACATAAAGAAAAACTACGGTGTGCCTACCCTTGCCCACCTTACCTGCGTTTCTTCCACAAAAGAAACGGTTAAAGAACGAATCGAGGCAATTAAGAAGGCGGGCATACAGAATATCATGGCACTCAGAGGTGACCTTACACCCGAGCTTGAAAACAGCGACAGAAGCACATGGGATTACCGTCATGCCGTAGATTTGGTGAGAGAAATTAAGGAAGCAGACGAAAACTTCTGCGTTGCAGGTGCCTGCTATCCCGAAATTCACCCCGAAAGCGAAAATCAGAAAGAGGATATAAAGTACCTTAAAGAAAAGGTTGACGCAGGTTGTGACTTCCTGACAACACAGATGTTTTTTGACAACAATCTTCTTTACAATTTCCTCTACAAAATCCGTGAAGCGGGAATAACCGTGCCCATTGTTCCGGGTATTATGCCTATTACAAATGCAAATCAGGTTGAGCGTGCCATAAAGCTTTCGGGCTCATTTATGCCTGTTCGTTTCAAGGCACTTGTGGATAAATTCGGACATAACCCCGATGCTATGCGTCAGGCAGGTATTGCCTATGCTACCGACCAGATTATAGACCTTTACGCCAACGGAATAAACGCAATTCACGTTTACTCAATGAATAAACCCGAAGTTGCCGCGGCTATACAGAGCAACGTGTCGGAGATTATAAAGTGATGTATACACCTGCGTATTTTTCCATAGACAGAGAAAAAGTCGGTATAGATGAAAAAGAGCTTAAAAGGCGGCTGTCGGTGTCGGGTGACTTTGACGTTTCGGTATATGAAAAAGCAATAAAGTCTGTGCTGGCAGAAAGTACGCCCAAAGCCTGCTTTATAAAAGTGCCTGTTACGACAGACGGCGATGAAATATCATTTCCCTTTGTGAGCTTTCAAAGCCGTGATTTGTCAAAGAATCTGTCAGGCTGCAAAGAGGCATTTGTTTTTGCCGTCACCCTCGGACACGGCGTCGAAAGGCTTCTTTCAAAGATGTCACGACTGTCTTCGGCTGATTTCTTTATATATGATGCCGTCGGTTCTGCCCTCGCAGAAAGCGTGTGCGATATTGCCGAGGACATGATAAAGGGGGATATTCCCTGCAAGCCGAGGTTTTCTCCCGGCTACGGAGATGTACCTCTTTCGGTGCAGCGGGATGTTTTGTCGGCACTTAATGCTGAAAAGCTGCTCGGTATTACACTTACAGAAACAAATCTCATGATTCCGCAAAAGAGCATTACGGCAATACTTGCCGTAAGTGAGGAATTCGGAATGCGAAATGCGGAATGAATTGTAGAATAATCAGACATAACAAAAAAGTTATATAAATAATACGGTTTGGGTAAACGGTTTTGAGACAATAGAAAATGTGAATTTTGCGAAAGCAAAATTGTCATTCATTCCTCATTCCGCACTCCGCACTCCGCATTCAATTACATGCCATTACAGGAGTAAACACAATGAAAATAAAAGACTTAATAAAGCAGAACCGCCTATACCTCGACGGCGGAACGGGAACGGTGCTTCAGGCAAAAGGCTTGCCGACAGGTACACCGCCCGAAATATGGAATATAGAAAATCCCGAGGCTGTCATAGAGCTTCACAAGAGCTACTATGAGGCAGGAAGCAACATTGTTGCCACCAACACTTTTGGTGTAAACTGCAAAAAGTACGACAATTACAAGGAGCTTTTTGCGGCGGCATTTACCTGTGCAAAAAAAGCAAGAGAAGGTATGGGCGACGACAAATTCATAGCTCTTGATATCGGTCCTACGGGCAGGCTTTTAAAGCCTCTTGGCGACCTTGGCTTTGAAGAAGCGGTTGAAATCTTTTCAAAGAGCGTAATTGAGGGCGTAAAGAACGGTGCGGACCTCATCCTTATCGAAACCATGAACGACAGCCTTGAAACAAAGGCGGCGGTTGTTGCGGCAAAGCAAAACTCGGATCTTCCCATATTTGTTACTAACGTCTACGACGAATCCAAAAAGCTCATGACGGGTGCTTCACCCCTCAGTATGATTGCCATGCTTGAAGGACTTGGTGTTGATGCTATCGGCATGAACTGCTCTCTCGGTCCCGACAAGATGATTCCCATAGTCGAAGAATTTGCAAAATATTCGTCCACTCCCATAATTGTAAAGCCCAACGCAGGACTTCCCGTTGTTAAGGACGGCAAAACAACCTTTGATAAATCGGCAGAGGAATTCTCCGACATATGTGCGCTTCTTGCCAAAATGGGTGCAGGAATCCTCGGCGGCTGCTGCGGAACAAGTCCCGAATACATAAAGAAGCTTGTTGATAAGACACGGGATTTACCCTACAGTGCACCGACAGAGAAGAATCTTACGGTTGTTTCTTCATATACCCATGCGGTAACTGTCGGACAAAAGCTCGCTCTTATCGGCGAAAGAATAAATCCCACAGGCAAGGCAAAGCTAAAGGAAGCTCTCAGAAACGACGACATGAACTACCTGCTGTCCGAAGCCGTAAAGCAGGCTGAAAGAAAAGTAGATATACTCGATGTAAATGTCGGTCTTCCCGAAATTGACGAAATCGCCACAATGAAAAAGGCGGTAGAGGAAATACAGGCTGTAACCGACCTTCCTTTGCAGATAGATTCTTCAAATCCCAAAGTACTTGAAGAAGCAATGAGAATTTACAACGGCAAACCTCTGATTAATTCCGTAAACGGCACAGAGGAAAGCATGAGTGCGGTACTTCCTCTCGTTCAAAAATACGGCGGAACGCTTATAGCTCTTACCCTTGATGAATCGGGCATACCCAAAACAGCAAAAGAAAGACTTGCCGTTGCAGAAAAAATCGCAGAACGTGCAAAGAGTTACGGCATTTCAAAGAAAGATATCATCGTTGACCCGCTGGCACTCACCGTTTCCTCCGACAAGGACAGTGCAAGGGTGACTCTCGAATCAATAAAGCTTTTACGTCACAGCGGATTCTACACAAGTCTCGGCGTATCCAACATTTCCTTCGGACTTCCGAGCCGTGAGACCATAAATTCGGCATTCTTCACCATGGCACTTGAAAACGGTCTTAACTGTGCCATTATGAATCCCTTTTCAAAGGGTATGATGGATTCCTACTACGCTTTCTGTGCCTTGAACGGCATGGACGAATCCTTTGAAAGCTATATCGGCTATGTACAGTCGGCAGAAAACGTGCCTGCGCAGGCGGCGGTTTCCGACACGAAGCAGGATGACCTTGAGGGCGCAATAGTAAAGGGACTTCGTGAAAATGCAAGGGATATTGCAAAGAAGCTTCTTGAAAATGAGAATCCTCTCGATATTATCAACGGCAGGATTATACCTGCTCTTAACACCGTCGGCGACGGCTTTGAAAAGGGCAAAATCTTCTTGCCCCAGCTTCTTATGAGTGCCGAAAGTGCCTCTCTTGCCTTTGACCAAATCAAGGCGAAATTGCCGAAGGGTGAGGCCGACACATCAAAGGGCGTTGTTCTTGCAACGGTAAAGGGCGACATTCACGACATCGGCAAGAACATAGTTAAGGTACTTCTCGAAAGCTACGGATTTACGGTGTACGACCTCGGCAGAGACGTTGCACCCGAGGTAATAGTACAAGAGGCAAACAAGCGTAATTGCAATCTTGTCGGACTTTCTGCGCTTATGACAACCACCGTTCCTGCAATGGAAGAAACCATAAAGCTGTTACACCAAAACAGACCGTCTGCAAAGGTAATGGTAGGCGGTGCGGTATTAAACAAAGAGTATGCCGACATGATTAAGGCAGACTTTTACGGCAAGGATGCTATGGAGAGCGTAAAGATTGCGCAGGAATTTTATAAATAATGCGGAATGCGAAGTGCGGAATGCGGAATGAAAAAACAACAACTTCGTTTTTATTCTAAAAATTAAAGGAACAATGAAAATGAAACACATATTATCAAAAGTAGACCACACACTTTTAGCACAGGGGGCTGTGTGGGAAGAAATAAAGGTGCTTTGCGACGATGCGGTAAAGTACGGAACGGCATCTGTTTGCGTTGCACCCTCATTTGTAAAAAGATGCGCAGAATACCTTGACGGCAAGGATGTTCTTGTATGCACGGTAATCGGTTTTCCCAATGGCTACTCAACAAAGGAGACCAAGGTTTTTGAAACAAAGAACGCAATAGAAAACGGAGCCGACGAAATCGACATGGTTATCAACATAGGCGACGTTAAAATGGGGGACTACGATAAAGTTCTCGATGAAATAAAGGAAATAAAGTCTGCCTGCGGTGACAAAATATTAAAGGTTATCATTGAAACCTGTCTTTTAACCGACGAAGAAAAGGTGCAGATGTGTAAAGTCGTATCACAGTCTGGTGCCGACTTTATCAAGACAAGCACAGGCTTTTCGACAGGCGGTGCTACCTTCGACGACATAAAGCTGTTTGCCGAAAACGTAGATAAGCACGTAAAAATCAAGGCGGCAGGCGGTATTTCTTCAATAGAGGATGCAGAAAAGTTTATTTCTCTTGGTGCAGACAGACTCGGCACAAGCAGAATTGTGAAGATACTCAAAAATCAGGATAATGGCGGATATTGATTTTGGAGAAAACAATCCTCCCGTCAGCTTTGAAGCTGACACCCTCCTTTACACAAGGAGGGCTTACTGAAAAGGCTCCCTTGTGCAAAGGGCGCGACGCGTTAAGAAAACAACCCTGTGTGGTTGTTTTTAGCCAAAGCGGCGAGTAAGCTTGCTTATGAGCAGGGCTAAATGCTGTCGAGCAACTGCGAGACTGAGGGATTGTATTAAGTTTACTAAAAAGGAGATATGTATATGGCAACACCTCACATAGCGGCGGAAAAGGGCGATTTTGCAAAGACAGTCCTCATGCCCGGCGACCCATTGAGAGCAAAATTCATAGCGGAAAACTTCCTTGAGAATGCCGTTCTTGTCAATAACGTGCGCGGTATTCAGGGTTACACAGGCGAATACCGGGGCAAAAAAGTATCGGTTATGGCAAGCGGTATGGGTATGCCGTCAATTTCCATTTACGCATACGAACTCTACAACTTCTTCGGTGTAGAAAACATAATCCGTGTCGGCACTGCAGGCGGTATGAATAAGGATGTACACCTCCGTGATATCGTTCTTGGTCAGGGTGCCTGCACCGATACAAATTTTGCTTTGCAGTACGGTCTTAACGGCAATCTTTGCCCTATTGCAGACTTTTCGCTTCTGAAAAAAGCATACGACATCGGAAACGAAATGGGACTTAGTATTCACGTCGGCAACCTCTATTCCACCGATGTTTTTTATAACGACGACAGCACAAATACAGAAAAATGGTCAAAGCTCGGCGTTCTTGCCGTAGAGATGGAAGCGGCGGCACTTTATATGACAGCACAAAGATTTGGAAAGAAGGCTCTTGCCATCTGCACCGTGTCCGACCATCTTTTAACGGGCGAAAGCACATCTGCCGAGGAAAGACAGACAACCTTTACCGATATGATGAAGCTGGCGCTTGAGGTTGCCCTTACTTCTTCTTTTTCGGAAAAGAAGAAGTAAGCAAGAAGAAAAGAAATCAGCACCGGTGTTTTTGTGATACAAACCGTAAGATTTATTTCACGGTTTAAGCTTTTTCCGACCATCAAACACCGACGGTCGGAAAATTATACAATAGATTTTGCACAGACACCAAATGGAGGGAGTTAAGCCTCCACGGCAAAAGAGGGAGGGTCAGCACAGATTCGGTTTTACAAAAGTTTGCACGAAATCGGTGTCGAGCCACTCCCTCTTTTTGAGTGGAGAATTTTTGGTACTTTTGTTTCGGGACAAAAGTACAGAGAAACAATTATAGTTTACATGAAAAAGAAAGTGATACACTTATATGAAACGCATATTTTTAATTGTCCTCGACTCGGTCGGCATAGGAGCACTGCCCGATGCACATCTCTACGGTGACGAGGGCACAAACACACTTCTTTCCTGCCACAAGACAGGGCTTCTTGATATACCGAATATGAAAAGAATGGGACTTTCCGAGATAGAGGGTTGTTCCTATCTCGGCACATGCAAAAATCCCCTCGGTGCTTACGGAAGATGCGCTGAAAAATCCGCAGGCAAGGACACAACTACAGGTCATTGGGAAATTGCAGGACTTCAGCTGGATAAGCCTTTTCCCACCTACCCCGATGGCTTCCCGAAAGAAATCCTTGACGAATTTGAAAAGCAGACGGGACGAAAAGTTCTCTGCAACAAACCATATTCGGGAACGGAAGTTATAAAAGACTACGGCGAACAGCACATAAAAACAGGCGATTTAATCGTCTACACCTCCTCCGACAGCGTTTTTCAGATTGCGGCACATGAAGATATAGTTCCCGTCGAAACCTTGTACGAGTATTGCAGAATCGCAAGAAAGATTTTAGTGGGAGACCATGCTCTTGGCAGAGTAATTGCAAGGCCCTTTGTAGGTGAAGTCGGTGCGTTTACACGCACAAACAACCGCCGTGATTTTTCGGTAGAGCCTACGGGAACAACGGTTTTGGATTTACTTAAAATCGGCGGATTTGATGTCATTTCAGTCGGAAAGATAAACGACATTTTTGCCTCGGTCGGTGTGACGAAAGACACCGATTCCCACGGAAATACCGAGTGCATGGAAATGACACTCAAAATGCTGCAACAAGACTTCAACGGTCTTTGCTTTATAAATCTTGTGGACTTTGACTCGTCCTACGGTCACAGAAACAACGCCGTCGGCTATGCAGAGGAATTAAACAGATTTGACAAGCATCTCGGCGAAATTTTACCA
>JAGAUT010000042.1 GCA_017620655.1 Clostridia bacterium
GAAAGGTTTCGCTCTGGAGGGAAACCGATGTGGTGGCGTGACAAACGGTGTCAAAGGTGTCAATGTTTTTGAGAGCAGTACGCTGTGAAAAACATTGTCACCATCGTCACACTTTGACACCGGATAAAGTTTAGCGGAGAGTGCAGAGAGTGCCTTTTCAAAGGCGGCTCTTTGGTCTCGCCTGCCGGCTCGGTCGGTTCGCAGGCGTGTGTGCCACTGGCACACGCTCACCCTTCGGAGAACGCAAAACCTGTTTACAGGTCGCATTTTTGATGGGTGTACCCGTCAAAAGTGCTTTAGCGTTACTTTTGACAAAAGTAACAAAACCTGAGAATGTTGAAATTTACAGATGGGAGATGAAAAAATGCAGAGAACGATAAGTGCAATGGTCGGTAAAGGCTCGGTCAATCACAATAGCCGAAAGTTCCGAGCAGAAAATGTAGACGGAACTCGTACTCATCTCAATATCGACTACTGCAATGAAAATATAAAGACAGTTTATCACGAATTGTTTGATGAAGCATTGGAAAGATACAATGCCAAGCAGATAAGGTCAGACCGAAAGATAAAAGATTATTATGAAAAAATCCGAAGTTCCAAGCAGGAAAAACCGTTCCACGAAATCATTTTACAGGTGGGCGGTAAGGGAAATATGAACGCCGATACGGAAAACGGAGAACTGGCAAAGCAGATTTTAGATGAATACTATCAGGGTTTTCAGGAGCGAAATCCACAGCTTCGGGTGTTCTCGGCTCATCTGCATATGGATGAAGCTACACCACATCTGCACATAGATTTTGTACCTTTTACCACAGGCAGCAAGCGTGGACTTGATACAAGAGTGTCACTAAAGCAGGCTCTTGCAACGCAAGGTTTTAAGGGCGGCAGTCGTGGCGATACGGAGTGGTCGCAATGGATACAGTCCGAAAAAGAACAGCTTGCGGCGGTGATGGAACGTTATGGGATTGAGTGGGAACATTTAGGCACACACGAAAAACATCTTTCTGTTTTGGATTATAAAAAGCAGGAAAGAGAAAAAGAAGTGGCGGCATTAGGTGCGAAAATCGAGCAGAAACAGATTGAATTTGATGTGTTGTCGGAACGAGTATTGAACTATGATAAGGCAAAAGACGAGCTGTCAAATCTTGAAATAGAGCTTGATACTGCACCGAAATATCAGTTGCCAGAACCAGAGAAATTTATGACTGCAAAGGCATATAAAACCAAAATGGCAGAGCCGGTTGTAAGGAAATTGAAGCAACTTGTCAAAACGGTGCTTGCCCGCTGCTTTGAGGGGTGGGACAACTATCATAGGCTGAATACAGCGAATGCACAGTTATACCGCACCAATCAGCGTTTGGAGAAAGTCAATGAAAGATTGACCGAAGAAAACAAAATCCTAAAAGCAGAAAATAAAGATTACAGCCTGCTCCGTAAGGTTTTTGGTCGCAAACAGATAGATGATTTGTTGGAGCAGGCAAGAACAGTTAAAGGTCGCAAGCGTGATAATACACGATCACGATAGACAAAAATCACAGGAGGAAAAGGAAAATGACAAAGACAATTTTTGAAGAAATGGGCGGAACTTATAGACAGGTGGGTGATTATTTATTGCCGAACATCACAGTACCAGCCGAAGAAGAAATAGAGCCGATTGGTTTATGGGGGAAACGACATGCAAGGCATTTAAAGGAACACTATAAAGTGTTATATATGAACCTGCTGACAAGCGGAAAGCTGCATAGTTATCTTGCAGAAGTCGATAAGCAAGCAGAGGATATGTTTCTTCGACTGGTAAAGGAATATGCCGACAGACAAGATGTGACGGAACAATTAAAGAAAGATAATCCCTACGAATGGATTGGAAGAATGAATAATATTCAGGCTTGTGTGAGGGAAGTTGTAGGAACGGAGTTGATTTACACATAAGCGTTTTACGGTATGGTGCTCCTGCGTTTGCTGGAGTGCTGTGGTTGTGGTTGTAAAGAGGTTGTGAAAGATTGAATTTCGTAATGGTTGGATGTATAATTAGGAAGTGAAAATTTTAATTTGCACTTCCATAAGGTGAAATGTATTGACACAAAAAATACAGTATGATAGTATTGCCATTAGAAGAAAGAAAGGCACATTTTGTGTAAGGTGAGGAAATGATTAATAGATAATTTGATTTAAGTAAGA
>JAGAUT010000043.1 GCA_017620655.1 Clostridia bacterium
CTTATTTATCGGTTAGGCTTTATGCCCGCCGATTTGTTTATTTCTTTCTATTGATGTTGCACCTTCCTGAAGGTTAGTGCCTTTTATGATTGAGTTCTTTCCATAACGAGATTTTATATCAAGCATTGCTTCTTGTATTTTGCGTTCCTTTTGTAGTCCTTTTTCTTCTTTTTCACGCTTTGCGGTCAAGGCTTCATAATCTGTAAAAAGGTCAATTTGCTCATATTGCGGTTTATTTTCAACCGTGCTTTCCAAGACAAGATTATTTGCTGATATGTTTACTCTGCGTATCAGCATTTTATCATCAACAATTTTGTCATAGAGATTTAGTGTTGCTTCGCTGATAAGCCTTGTTGATGAAGTCTGCCTGTCAAGGTTAGCTGTTCCGTGTGCGTGTTTCGGTATTTTCCGTCCGTACATATCGGTTTTGATTTCGCCCTTATAGTGCTGTGCAATTTCGGGATTCGTAAGGTTTTCAATATCGTAGCCGATAGTCAAAACAATTTGATTTGTTACAAGTCGTTTTTCCACCAAGTCGAGAGATAAAAGCTCTAACATTTCCCATACAATAACTCTTGCTTTTTTGAAGGTGTAAGGCTCTTTTAACACCTGTCCTGTGCTTATACTTTTTGTTTCGGGTGTATATGCCTTTGCTTCATCAATAGTGCAAGGCTCATATCCCCAAGCGTGGTCAACAAGCATTTTTGAGTTTATTCCGAACAGCTTTTTAAGTGTCTTTCTTCCGTATGGAGTAGTAGAAGCTCTCGCAACATCACCCATAGTAAACATACGGTTATCTTCAAGTTTCTTTGCGTAACCTTTACCAATTCTCCAAAAGTCAGTAAGAGGTTTATGCTCCCAAAGCTCTTTACGATAGCTCATTTCGTCAAGCTCGGCAATTCTAACACCGTCTTTGTCCGGCTGCATCTTTTTAGCCGTTATATCCATAGCAATTTTTGCAAGATACATATTTGTACCGATTCCTGCGGTTGCCGTTATGCCTGTCTGCTTTAACACATCACGAATTATTGTCATAGCAAAGTCGTGGGGTGTCTTTCTGCTCGGATTGAGATAGCCTGTAATATCCATAAACACCTCGTCAATGGAATAGACAAGTATATCATCAGCGGAAACATAGTCAAGGTAAATATCGTATATTCTCGTTGAGTATTCCATATAGTATGCCATTCTCGGCGGTGCTACGATATAGTCAAGTTCAAGTGATGCGTTTGAATTTAATTCATTAGCGTTATACGACTTTT
The DNA here is from genome assembly GCA_017620655.1 of Clostridia bacterium. Classification (GTDB taxonomy): domain Bacteria; phylum Bacillota; class Clostridia; order Oscillospirales; family CAG-382; genus UMGS1387. The sequence goes on from JAGAUT010000043.1 coordinate 1,263, forward strand.
CAGATAAAGTACGGTTAGGAGCTTTATATCTGCGGTTATTGTTAATTCTTTCAACGGTCTGTACCACTTCATATAGTCGAGGTCTGCCCGAAACACCGTAGCTTTTAAGGCTCGGTGTAACGGCAAGACAAATAGTTTTTTCAGTTCGTGAGCTATCTGCAACAACAAGATTTGTTGTCAACGGGTCAAGTCCACGCTCTATACATTCGACAGAAGCGTAAAAACTTTTGAGGTCAATACAAAGATATGTTCTGTTTTCAGCCATTTTTACGCTCCTTTCTAAGTTAGTTTATAAGTCCAAAATACTTTTCAAAAAATGCTTTCAGCTTGTCAATTACCGTCTGTTTTTTAACCTCTCTGTTATTACCACCGAAACGGGACATAGGCGGTAATATTCCATCAATATCAGTACCGATTGTTTTCAGCTCACCATCACGGAAAGAGTTGTCAATGAATGTTCTTGTTTCATCAGCTTTCAAACGCTCCGTTGTGATAATCTCGTCAAGGTCGTTATCCTTTTGCTGATAAATAAACTTTCTCCATTCATCACTTACATTGCCGGAAGCATTGACAGTTTTGATAAACAGTTCAATAAGCTGCTTTTTGCTTCTAAGCTGAATTGATGAGCCGATTGCTTTGTCAATCGTTGTTAGTATTTCCTTATCCGTGCAGTTGGATTCGTGATATTTCTCAACAAGCATAAGAATATAGTCTATATTGATTTCTACTTGCTTTATAAGCTCAATTTCAAAGACAACATCATCATTGATATTTTCCTTATCAACCTTTGTAGGCGGTGCGATTTCGTGCCATAGGTCAATATAAATGCTTTGATAGTCTTGGAACACTCTCGGCGGTAAAATCTCTTGCCCCTCAAAGTTATCAAAGGAAGAAAGAATGTTTTTGAGCCTTAGAATAGCTCCAAACAGCTTTATAAAGTCCTTTTGTGCCTGTTCTCCTATAATTTGCTGTGAAAGCGGAAAATCGCTTAGAAGCGTGTCTATAAGGTCTGTATAACCGTCAATATGTTTTCCGTTTTCTTCATATCCGTTGTAATAATCGTCATAGCTTTTCAGCATTACAATACCGCTTGCTTCTTTATCTCCGAAAAGAGCAATGGCATCTTCGACTTCTTCCTGTAAATCACGGAAACAAACAATGTTACCAAAGGTCTTTACAGAGTTAAGTATGCGGTTTGTTCTTGAAAACGCTTGAATAAGTCCGTGCATTTTCAAATTCTTATCTACCCAAAGTGTATTAAGGGTAGTTGCATCAAAGCCTGTTAAAAACATATTCACAACGATTAAAAGGTCTATTTCACGGGTTTTCATACGCTGTGAAAGGTCTTTGTAGTAGTTTTGGAATTTGTCGCTTGAAGTGTCAAAATTCACATTAAAGGTCTTGTTGTAATCTTGGATAGCACTTTCCAAAAACTCTCTTGAGGTTTTGTCAAGGCTTTCTGTGTCAAAGCTCTCGTCAGCAAGTACATCTTCCGTGTCAGCTTCGTTAGCTCCAAAGCTGTATATTGTAGCAATATTAAGATTTTTGTTTTTCTCCGCAAGCTGCTTCTTGAACTCAACATAGTATTTCATAGCCGTAGGAATAGAGCTAACTGCAAAGATAGAGTTAAATCCTGCAACTCTCTGTCCTTTGAGCGAATAGAAGCTGTTGCGTTTTGTCTTTTGGTCGAAATGGTCTATGATGTAGCTAACAATCTCCGATATTCTTTTAGGAGCGTTCATAGCCTTTTCAATGTCTATTGCCGAAACCTCTTTATCTTTGATATTGTCTTTTTTCTTGATAGTGTCAAGATAGTCAATTCTGAAAGGTAATACATTACCGTCATTGATAGCATCAACAATAGTGTATGTATGGAGCTTATCACCAAAAGCCTGTGGAGTTGTTTTTAACTGCGGATTTCCACCGCTTGTTGCGTTAGCTGCAAAAATCGGTGTGCCTGTAAATCCGAAAATATGGTAGTTCCTAAACTGCTTTGTGATTTTAAGGTGCATATCTCCAAACTGAGAACGATGACATTCATCAAAGATAATTACAATGTGTTTTCCGTAAATGTCGTGTGTCTTGTTCTTTGATACAAATACATCTAATTTCTGAATAGTAGTAATGATGATATTGTATTTATGGGGGTTGCCCTTTGCATCTTTATCTTCAAGCTGTCGTTGCAGAACGGAAGTAGATTTGTTTCCGTCTGCTGCACCTTTTTCAAAGCGGTCATATTCTTTCATTGTCTGATAGTCAAGGTCTTTTCTGTCAACGACAAATAGAACCTTATCAACACCGTCAATCTTGCTTGCAAGTTGAGCAGTTTTGAAAGATGTTAAGGTTTTACCGCTACCTGTTGTATGCCATATATAACCTCCGGCATCAATCGTGCCTGTTTTCTTATAGTTGGTTGATACCTCAATGCGGTTAAGTATTCGCTCGGTTGCAGCTATTTGATATGGCCGCATAACGAGCAGTAGTTCTTCAGATGTAAATACACAATACTTGGTTAAGATATTAAGTATGGTATGCTTTGAAAAGAATGTCTTTGTAAAGTCGATTAAATCAGTAATAACTTTATTGTTTCCGTCTGCCCAATAGGAAGTAAATTCAAAGCTGTTGCTTGTCTTTTTACTCTTTGAATTGCCGTTTGCTTCTTTGATATGGCTGTTTCGGGTAGTGTTGGAATAATACTTTGTATTTGTGCCGTTTGATATTACGAAAATCTGCACATACTCATACAATCCCGAAGCTGCCCAAAAGCTATCTCGCTGATAGCGTTTAATCTGATTAAAGGCTTCACGGATTGCAACACCTCTGCGTTTCAGCTCAATATGAACAAGCGGAAGTCCATTGACAAGCACGGTTACATCATAGCGTGTGTTGTGCGTACCCTCTGATTCCTCATACTGATTGATAACTTGCATAAAGTTATTATGTATTTTCTTTTTGTCAAGCAGATAAATATTTTTCTGCGTACCATCATCACGGGTAAGTACCTGTATATAGTCCTCTTGGATTTTGCGTGTCTTTTCCAAAATTCCGTCATTGGTGCTTGCAATAGAGGTATCGCTGTGATGCAGACCGTACTTGTCAACCTTGCAATCATCTGTGATGAAAACATATCCGTCAAATCCGTTTACTGTGATATACATTC
>JAGAUT010000044.1 GCA_017620655.1 Clostridia bacterium
CTGTAGGAGTGTCTTCTAAAGTTGTCCACTTTGCATGGCCTTCGTTTTCGGAAATGGATGACTTACCGCCGAAACGGAGTGTTACACCATCATTTGTTGTGTCATAGATATCAGCTGTAACTGTCCAGATAAGGTCGTTATCTTCAATCCAGCCGTATCTTGCAGCCGCACTGTTGGAATATGTAGTGAGCATGAGGAAGGGATAACCTGTGCTTGTTGCACCAGTAACACCTAATACCTTGTTATTTGCGTTTGTGGGGTCAGCCATAACCTTTATGTCATAGCCGCTATCATTAAAGTGCCAGTTGGAAGCAGGGTGGCTCATAACCTTTTCACCGATAGGTGTTACATAAGAACCAACCTTAAAACTGCCGTCACTTGCCGCAACATCATCACCGATGTTATGGTTTTCAAGGTCAATGTCGAAAATCATAAGGCCGTATTCGGAATGAACGTACTTATCATCAGCCTTTTGAACTGTAAGTTCAACAGTAGAATCCTTACCGAAGATTAAGGAATCAGAATAAGAATATGTCTTATCGCCAACCTTAGCGCTTGTTACACTGTAAAGAACGCCGAGGTCGAGTTCTTCTGCGAGAGAAGCGATAGAAACACTTTCAAGTGTGGAAACAGTCTTCTTTACTGACTTGTCGCCAGCCTTAACTGTTACATCAACTGTGAGAGGCTTGTAGTAAAGTCTGATGTTATCATAACCGACAGTCTTATCGTCTGTACCGCCGTTTCTATGGAACTTGATTGTCTTAACCTGACTTGCAGATGTCATAGGTGTTGCGTGATTGCCGTTACCGTAGCAAGAGGGATCGTGCTGAAGAATCATTGTACCCCAGCCGGAACCATTGAGACCGGAGAAGTCCTGGATAGGAGTATCTTCCGAGGAGCTAGCTGTGAATCTTGTTGTAAGAGACATAGCATCGGGTGTGTATACATCAGCAGTAAGTGTGTATATACCGTCTTCACCCTGGAAGCCTCTGTCAGTACCGGATTCAATAAGAAGTACTGCATAGCCTGTACCGCCGGCAAGCTCGAGGTACTTGTCACCTGTTGCTCTTTCCTTGATTTCGTATGTAGGCCAAGCGCTGAAGCTTACAGCAGCTTTTTCTGTGAGATAGCTGTAAGTGTAATCAAATTCAGGGTTAATCCAACCTGCATCTGCAACCTTAACCTTTGCTTCGGAAAGAGATGTGAGGTCGTCAAAGTTGATTTCTAAGATCTTAGTACCGTAGGAATCTACGTCTTCTGAAATGTCTGCTGCGAGGTCTGCTGTTTCTTCTGCAGGAACTTCCACTACGGGAGCTTCAACTGCCGAGTCAGCAACACCTGCAAGTGAGGGGGCTGCGAAGCTTACTGTGGAGAGTACCATCATCACAGCAAGCAAGATGCTTAAAAACTTTTTCATGTGCGTTTTCTCCTTTTTGTTTATAGTGTGCTTTAATATTTTTGCCAAAGAGAATTACTAGAACAAATCTCCACCGTCAACGAAAACTTCTTCGTCGCTTGCGGTAAGGATTTCTCCGGTACTCAGCTTGATTAAAAGAACATCAGGCTGAATGTATTTCTGCTTCATACAGTTTTTTCCTCCTTCATTGAGCCTACCGATAAATATAGTAATTATACTTTAACATTTTTTAGTGAAGTTGTCAAGTTTTTTCTCAGGCATTTTGCGGAATTTGAACGGCGAATATTTTAAATTTCAGTGAATATAGCCCTCGTTTAATCGATATTGCGTAATTTTTACGAGTTTTGGAATGTTTTTTCGTTAATATTATACTTTTCGCAATACAAAATCACATTTTTTGCAAAACAGATTTTTGTGTTTTTTCAAATCCCGCACTAAAAATCGCACAACTTCATGTTAAAATGGGAACAGATTAGTTCCGTCCCCATGTAATGTTATTCAATTATACATATTTTGTTAACACCGTAATAGTCAAAGCATTCAACTGCTTTTTCATTTATCACTTCACCGCAAACGGCAATGGGAATTGCCGGCGGGCAAGATACTGTAGGAGAAGCACAGATTTTTCCGACAGCATCACGGATGTCAACTTCCGTCTGTTTTGAAAAGACCGCCTGTCTTGCCGTCATTGCCTTTTCGAGTCTCGGCAGAGACGGAGGCATAGCGGTGACGGGTGTTCTTCTTTCAAGCTGTTGGAGAACGGCTGTTATTTTACAGAAGTCCTCTTCCCTGTTCCCTGCTGAAAACATAAGTACAAGATTGTCCTTATCGCAGAATTCGGGATAAACGCCCTTACTTTCCAGAACTGCATAAAGCTCCGTTCCGAGATAACCGAAAGACTTAGGTTTAATGTTTACCTTCAAAGCCTCACGGCCCGAAAAGTCAAAACCGAGGTGGGAAATCTGCGTTTTCAGTTCATCGACAAAACCCGATGTACGTCTGATTTTTTGCTCATAGCCGTTCATCATCTCGCCGTTCATCAAATCCATGCTCGCCATAATGAGATATGACGGGCTTGTGGAAGCAAAGAGAGATAAGGCTCGCTTTGCATCTTTTTCATAGGAATGCATTGCCGTCTCTGACACATGAAGATAGGCAGAGCCTGTAAGGCATGAAAGGGTTTTATGGGCAGAGTCACAGCACATATCTGCACCGCAATCCATTGGGTGATGTCCCGTAAATTTAAGATATGCACCGTGGGCATTATCAACGAGCAGAGGCAGTCCGTGTTTATGGCAAACATCGGCAAGACTCTTTATATGCACCATATTGCCGAGATAGTCAGGGTTTGTAATATATACGGCAAAATACTCATCAGAAGACAGGGCTTTGTCGAGTGTCTCGGCGGTGATATTGCATGAATAGAGGTTATCGCCGTAAAGCCAATCGGCATCCACATCGCAAAGTGCAAGTGCAGAAAGAAAGCTCTTATGGGCATTACGTCCGGCGAGAATCTTCTTCTTACCGTCTGCATACTGCATTGCAAGAAACACCATGGCGCGTATACAAAGTGACGAGCCTTCGGTGGAATAGAATGACGCACGGGTATTATATATATAGGAAAGATTTTTTTCACTTTCGGCTATAATCCCGTCACATTCAAAGAGAGAGTCGGCGCCGTGAATTTCGGTTATATCGTACTTTTCACAGCCGAGCACTTCCCCGCCCTTATGTCCGGGCATATGAAGCCTGACGTTATTCTCTTTTGCGTATTTTTTTACAAAGTCATATATGGGTGTATTACTCATTTTCTGTCTCTTCTGCGACTTTCATCATAATCGCACATTCAACTCTCTTTTTAAAGAGGTCGCAACCGTCCTTATAAACTCCTCTTACAGAGCCTGTGGAATGGTATGCATTTGCCGCACAACCGCCGCTGCAGTAAAGGCGAGCCCAGCAAGTCTTACACTCCTCACGGGAATACACATTACAGGATGCAAAGTCATTCTGCACGTCCTTATTAGTAACACTGTTCCAAATGTCACCCAGCTTGAACTTTTCTTCGCCTACAAACTGGTGGCAGGGATAAAGGTCACCCCAAGGAGTAACCGCCATATACTCTGTTCCCGAGCCGCAGCCGGAAATTCTCTTATAAATACAGGGGCCGCCCGTAAGGTCTATCATATAGTGATAGAAGGTGAAGGGTCTGCCCTCTTTCTTTCTTTCGAGCATAAGCTTTGCAAGGTCTTCATACTGCTGCATGACAATCTTCTTATCGTCCTCGGTAAGCGCCGCTTCATCGCCGGGTGCACAAACAACGGGCTCCATACTGAGTTCATCAAAGCCAAGGTCAAGCATTGTTTTGATATCTTCCAAGAAGTCGGGATTTCTATGGGTAAATGTACCTCTCATATAGTAATCCTTACCGCCTCGCTCTTTAACAAGCTTCTGGAATTTAGGAACTATCTTCTCCCAGCTTCCGACGCCGTTATAGTCAACTC
>JAGAUT010000045.1 GCA_017620655.1 Clostridia bacterium
AGTGATTCTTCTACATTGAGGTCAAAATCCGCAGGTACTTCTCATCAGACGTACTACCGCCAAACCTCCGCTGACTTCCCCTCTTTCGCCGTGGCGGCTTATCTCCCCACATTTGGTGTTAGTGCGACATTGAGGGGGCAACATTTCAATCACATCTTCGCTGTTTGGGCGACAAAGACGGTTTGTGTAAAACAAACCTGCCCCGCCATCACCGACGCCAGTCGGACGATAGAGAGGGTTTCGGGATAGTAGTTTGCGTAACGCAAAAGCGAGATTGCGGATGGGGGAGCCTCCGCGGCTCGCAAAAATCTGAGCGAAGCGGTAATTTTTGCAGAGCGGTCGGTTTTGGTTCATTTTCCCGAGTGAAAATGAACAGAAATGGTTCGTTGAAGCGACACCGAAGGCTTGTTCTTCACGAACATTCCCCGTACGTTTGCCAGCGGGGCGTCCCGCCGCACTCCGAAACATGCAGAACTCTAATATAAAAAGTCAGTAAGCGTAAGTGTTTACTGACTTTATTTTTATTTACGGAAAACCCGTACCTTTATTCAATTATCATTCTTCCGAAATACTCAGGCTTGTGGAAATCCGGCTTTTCTCTGTCAACCATTTTCCAACAGCCGTAATGTTCAAATTCTGTTTCGTCTCCGCACTTGTATACGTTGGAGGGAAGAACGGCACCGGTCTTAAACTCATAATGGGGATAATACTTCTTTATGAATTCGAAGGGAACCGTGTAGTCGAGTGTCCACATGTCGTCGAGGATTTCTGTTTTAATGCCGAGACACTCTGCATCTTTAAGTGTGAACTTTTCGTCGTTGTTTCTGTCAACCCTGAGGGAGAAGTTTATAAACCCTGCACTGTTCACTTCAAAGTTGATGTACTTATGTGTGTTCTCGGGGTCAAAATTTATAAACCATTCAAGACAGCTGTCAAGATGGACAGGCCCGAAATGCTCGTTGATAACACGTTTGGGGTTCTTTTCGTATGCATCGAAATGAACGTGAAAGCCTGCGTCGCTGTATGTGACGCTGAAAACAATCTTGGGGCAGTAACCGTCGGGGTTAATATAGTCTGTGATGACGATTTCAGGGATGTTTTCCGACCCCTTTTTCTTTATTGTATACATAAAATAGTCTCCTTAGATGCTATCTTTTCTTCCATGTTGAGGGGATAAGTGCTATAAGAATGGGGAATATTTCAAGTCGTCCGAAGAGCATTGCAAAGGAAAGAACAAGCTTTGAAAAGTCGGAATACCCCGAGAATGAGCCCACAGGGCCTACAATGCCAAAACCGGGACCTATATTATTGAAACAGGCGGCAACAGCCGAAAAGTTTGTTTCAAAATCAAAAGGTGCCTCTTCAAAGGACAATAGCAGAAAAATGAAAAAAAAGCATACCATATAAACAGCAAAGTAAGTGGTGACACCGTGCTTTGTGTGGTCGTCAACTTCTTTTCCCTCAAATTTTATGCTCACAACAGAGCGAGGGTGAATCATTCGCTTTATTTCTCTCAAACCCATTTTGAACAGAAGTATAACTCTTGATACCTTCAGACCGCCGGCTGTAGAGCCCGCACAAGCACCTATAAACATAAGAATGAGAAGTATGGTTTTTGAAAGATTCGGCCACAAGTTAAAATCAGTGGTTGCATAGCCTGTTGTTGTCATTATTGACGACACTTGAAATGCAGCCGTTCTTATTGTATCCGACAAAGAAGTGAAAGCAGGACTTATATTGACAGAAACAATTACGACAGATGTTATGACAATACCCAAGTAAGTCCAAAGCTCTGTGCTTTTTAATACCGAACGAAATCTTTTTATTATCAGTAGAAAATACAGATTGAAGTTTATACCGAAAACCAACATAAATACCGTGATTATCCACTGTGAATAGGCTGAATAAGAAGCTATGCTGTCGGACTTCAAACCAAAGCCGCCGGTGCCTGCTGTTCCGAACGTATGAACAACAGCCTCAAACAAATTCATTTCGCCGCACCATAAAAGCACTATCTGCATAAGTGTCATGACAATATACATGATGTAGAGCATCTTTGAGGTATCCTTTGCCCTCGGCTCCAACTTTCCTACAACAGGCCCCGGCATTTCTGCTCTGAGGATGTGTATAGCCTTATCCGAAATGTTGCCGACAAAGGCAACTACAAAAACAAGAACACCCATACCGCCTATCCAGTGGGTAAAGGAACGCCAGAAAAGCACGCCTCGGCTGAGTTCTTCAACGTTTGTCACAATCGACGCACCCGTTGTGGTAAAGCCGCTTACCGTTTCAAAAAAGGCGTTGAAGAAGTTCGGAATCTCGCCGCTGAGTATAAAGGGAAGACACCCGATGAGGGATGCCGAAATCCATGCGAGGGACACTATAAGAAAGCCTTCCCTTGCATATAAATCCTTTTTGCAGTTTTTTGTCAGCATTACAAGCGTTATGCCTATGACAAAGGAGATGGCGGCTGCCGTAAGAAAGGCTAAGAATTCGCCCTCCTTGTAAATAATTGAAACAATCATGGGAAGCAGAAGTATAAAGGCGAGTGCCTGCAGCAGCTTTCCCGTGATGTGGAAAACAATTTTACGGTTCATTTTTCTTCCCCCTAAGCCGTAATGTCGGAAAGGTCCAGAAGCACATGACCCGCCGTCATGACGATGACCTTGTCTCCGGGAAGAATTACATCGTTACCTGAAGGAATAATCGGCTTTCTGCCTCTTATGATACCGGCAATGAGGATGTTTGGCTTTAAGGTTATTTCACGAAGGGGAATGTCGCAGAACTTGTAGTCGGGACGTACGCCGAATTCCAGAACCTCCGCCTTGCCGTCAAACATTTTATAAAGGGTTTCAACGTTACTGCCGATGGAGTTGTGAAGTGCCCTTGCGTAACGTGAAAGCACGTCGGAAACGGATCTCTGGGGTGAAACGATGGTTTCGAGTCCTAATTTTTCTGCCGTCTGTGCAAGCTCGGGACGGTTGACCTTGGAAATAACCGTGGGAACGCTCTGTGAGGAAGCAAAGAAGGAGCTGAGGATATTAACCTCATCCGAGCCCGTAAGGGCGATAAACGCATCGACGTCGCCGATGCCCTCCTCAAGAAGCACCGCGGGCTGCATGCCGTCGCCCACAATCATTGTGGCAGAGGGTACTCTGTTGGAGAATGCTTCGCACGCGTCCTTGTCGGAGTCGATAATCTTTACCTTTGTGCCGAGGGAGATAAGGCGTTTTGCAAGGTAGTAGCTCATACGGCTGGCACCGAGAATCATGACGCTCTTTGGCATCTTCTGGGGAAGACCTACGTTTTTCATGAGCTTCTGCATGTCCGAGTGGGACGCCGTAACGCCGATTCTGTCTCCTACTCTGAGTTCAAAATTACCGTCGGGAATGTAAACCTTGTCGTCTCTTACAACAACGCACACAAGGAATTTTCCGTCGTAATTCTTACGCAAATCCATAAGCTTCATGCCTACAAAGGGATAGTTTTCCTTTAAGACAAGCTGTACAATTTCAAGGTTTCTTCCCGAGAAAGTCTCGACCTTTGACGCCGAGGGGAAGGAGAGAATGTTGAATATTTCATGTGCGGCAAGAAGGTCGGGATTGAGTGCCATGGAAATGTCAAGATGCTGCTTCATAAAGCCGAGGCTCTGGTCGTTGTACTCGGGAGTTCTGATTCTTGCGATGGTGTGCTTTGCACCGATTTTGCGTGCAAGAAAGCATGCAAGCATGTTAAGCTCATCCGAACCCGTAACGGCAACGAAAAGCTCGGCGTCTTCTACGCCTGCCTCGTTCATGGTTTCGGAATCGACGCCCATACCGCATATGCCCATTACGTCATAGAGGTTGCAGACCGCCTCAACGGTAGCTCCGTCCTTGTCCATTGCCACGATTTCGTGACCTTCGCCCGAAAGGCTCTCTATTATGGTTGTGCCGATTTTGCCGCAACCGAAGATGATAATTTTCATTATTTATTCCTCACTTTTTCAAGAGGTTTGTGTATAAAAGATTTATGATTTTATGATTATATCACACTATATTACAAATTGCAAGTCGGCGGCGGGGAGCCCCCGCAGGCAACGCACGGCGGAGTGCCTCCGCTGGCAACGCACGGGGCATGTTCGCAATTAACATTCCCTCGGTGTCGCTTAAGCGGTGAGCCACCGCTGGCAATTCACGGGCAACGCTCGTGCCAAACAAACCTTTTGTGTCGCACAAACAACCCCGTTTGACCGCCATAAATCCAAGCGGTCAAACTCCTCGAAAACTGATAAAATTCAAACAGCCGAAAATGCCGAAGGTGCAAACTCATTCCGCACTCCGCACTCCGCATTCCGCATTTAAAAAGCATTCCGCACTTAATAAGCATTCCGCATTTGGATATAAAAATCCTTCGGTCCCAGATCATCTGACGGACGTGTTTTTTCGAGATACTGTCTCATATCAAAGCAAAAGGCGCACCGTGTGGGATATCCTTCTTTGTCGGGGACAAAACCGCAGGACTTTGCATATTCAAAAAGCTCCTTTGTTCCGCCCTTTATCAGCCTTGAGAGGACAGGGTATTTTTCGCCGTCAATGTCTGTTTCAAGATAATCCCTTGCCTGTGCCTGAATTCCCGTACACCTTGAGGGGATTGCGTTGCCGTAAAGGTCGATATGGCAGTGGTTGGGACGGGTGAGAGAGGGACATTCGTCGTCTGTTGCAAAAAACTCCGCAGGACGTTTTTCGTAAATGTCACCTGCAAAATGAAGTGCTCTGCCGTTGATGCCGAGTCCGTATTCCCTTGCCGTTTCGACAATGTAGTTTTCACCAAGAACTGTCATCAGTTCTTCTTTTGTGTGGGTTTTTGTTATGTCAAGTGCCATAAGACGCTTTAAGAACCGCTGCTGCCAGATGAAGTAGTCAAAGCCGTATTCGTCAAGGAGCGTGACAAGCCGCAAAGGTCTTTCAAGGGGAACGTATTCAATGTGAAAGGGGTCAACCGATACCATTATTGTGTATACGCCGAGGCGTTTTAATACCTCAAGACGACGGCGTGCCAGAGCCTCGTCCTTTGCCCAGTAGCCGTTGGTTTCTATGTAGTCGATGCCGACACCGTGGCGAGTAAGTGCCTGAATAAGCAGGCAGAGACCGTCAAAGTCCATGAACGGCTCGCCGCCGCCGATGTGAACCGAGATTGTTCCCGCTTGCGCGAGAAGGGCGGCAACCTCGGACGCCCTTTCCTTTGTCATGTAATCCTTTTTGCAATCGGGGGATGAGGCAAACATGCAGTGCCTGCACTCGGCTGTGCAGTTGTAATTTGTTATAACTCCTGAAGAAATGGGAGTTTTCATATATACCTCCGAAAGGCTTCTATGCCTTTTTTCTGTAGATGTGTATTCTGAAGTCGGCAGTTACCGAAAGGGTTTGTGTACCTTTAAGCCTTTCGGCACCGTCTTTGGGTGTGTTCCACGTGTAGGGCGTCATATGAAAAAGTGACATTATGTCGTCACCCGATGTGAGGGTAAACTCGCTCTTTACCGATTCAACCCCCAAAAGCTCAAAGCCGCCGTACTCCTCTGTTTTTTCCTCGTTTTCGTAGGGGACGTCGTAGAGTATGCTTTTAAGCTCCCATAAATGCCTCGGTGCAGGCACGACATAAAAAAGATGTCCTCCCGGCTTCATAACCCTTGAAAATTCCTCGGGTGCGTTGGGGGAAAAGCAGTTGACTATAACGTCTGCGGATGAATCAAGCACAGGCAGATGATACACCGAAGCAATGGCAAAATGTGCGTCTTTGCATCTTTTGGCCGCGTGCTTTACCGCCGATTTTGAAATGTCAATGCCGAAGGTGCTGTCTGAAAGGGCGGAGTATGCCGATGTGTAGTAGCCCTCGCCGCAGCCTGCGTCGAGAATTGCGGGATTTTCGGGGGCGTATTTTTGTATAAGACTGCTCAAGCTTTGTCTTAACGGCTCGTAGTAGCCGCCGTCGAGAAAGGACGTCCTTGCCCTTACCATTTCCTTGTCGTCGCCCGAAAAGTCGGTGCTTTTTGAGGACAGGAGCAGGTTGACGTAGCCCTCCTTTGATATGTCAAAGCAGTGACCGCTTTTGCATTTATATGTCTTTCCCTCGGCAAAAAGCGCCTCCTTGCACACGGGACAGCCGAATATGTTTTTCATAGTTATCACCTTGAGGCTATTTTATCAAATTTTGCTTCTTACGTCAAGTGGGCGGAGTGCCTCCGCCGGCAGTCGGGAAAGCCCGACGGCAAACGCACGGGGTATGTTCGCAACAAACATTCCCTGATTGTCGCATAAATAACGGGCATCAGGGGGAGTTCCGCACTCTGCGGAGTGCGTTTTCCGTTCATGTTCACTCGGGAAAATGAACCAAAACCGACCGCTCTGCAAAAATTACCGCTTCGCTCAGATTTTTGCCGGGCGCGGAGCCCCTGCATCCGCAATCTCGCTTTTACGTTACACAAACTACTGTCCCGAAATGTACTCTATCGTCCGACTGGCGTCGGCTATGGCGAAGAAGCTTTATTTTTTGCCAACCTTTTCATCG
>JAGAUT010000046.1 GCA_017620655.1 Clostridia bacterium
ATCTGACAGCTTATCGCATCTTAAACTTTTTGCCGTCTCGGCATATCGTTCAAGGGGATGTCCCGAAAGATATAGGCCTGTCATTTCCTTTTCCATGGCAAGCTTTTCAAAGTGAGAAAGCTCGGGAATATCGGGGTAGGAAATATTGAGAGAGCCAATATCGTCTTCACTTGTATCAACGGCTGAGAACATATCAAACTGTCCCTCGACATTTTTATGGTTTCGTCTTTGAAGTGCATCAATTGCATCGTCAAATACAGTGAGAAGCTGGCTTCGTTTTTTACCGCCGAGACCGTCAAGTGCGCCTGCTTTAATGAGGCTTTCAACCATGCGTTTATTGATTTCACCGTCACTCATTCTTGTGAGGAAATCTTCGAGGCTTACAAATTTTCCGCTTTGCCGTTTTTTGATTATTTCCTTGACAAAGCCTTCGCCGACATTCTTTATTGCCATAAGACCGAAAACAATACCGTCTTGTCCTGCCGAGAAGGTAAGTGAGCTTGTGTTTACATCGGGTCTTGTTACGGCAACTCCCATTTTACGGCATGAACCGATATATTCCATAACCTTATCGGTGCTGTTTATGACACTTGAGAGAAGTGATGCCATATATTCTTTTGGATAGTGGCACTTGAGGTATGCCGTATAATATGCAAGATAGGCATAGCACGCCGCATGGGATTTATTGAAGGCATACTGGGCAAAAGTTGCCATATCGTCATATATTTCCTTTGCAGCCTCCTCGGACACACTGTTATTTATACAGCCGGGAACTTCGACATTTCCGTTTTCATCCTTTTTGCCGTATATGAAGTACTCACGTTCCCGTTCCATGACATCCCTTTTCTTTTTGGACATGGCACGTCTTACAATATCTGCTCTGCCGAAGGAATAGCCGGCAAGCTTACGGAAGACCTGCATTACCTGCTCTTGGTATACTATACAGCCGTTTGTGACAGAAAGAATTTCTTCAAGGTTCGGATCTGCATATTTTACACCCTTCGGGTTCTTTCTGTTTTCGAGGAACTTTGGGATTGAGTCCATGGGACCGGGTCTGTAGAGAGAAATGGCGATTGTGATATCTTCGATATTCTTCGGCACCATTCTCATAAGCAGGCTTCTCATACCGCCCGATTCAAGCTGGAAGATGCCGTCGGTATCACCTTTTGCAAGAAGGTTGTAGGTCTTTTCATCGTCAAGGGGAATATCCGACACCGAAAGTCCTGCACTTTTTGCCGCTTCATAGATAACCGTAAGGTATCTGAGTCCGAGAAAGTCAATTTTAAGAAGACCCAAATCTGCGATTTCATTCATTGTATACTGGGTTACAATGCAGTCGCCGTTCATGGACAGAGGTACATATTCCGAGACGGGCTTATCGGTGATTACCACACCTGCCGCATGGGTAGATGTGTTTCTCGGCATACCCTCGATTTTCTTGGCGATATTTATAAGGGAATTTACCTTGAAATCTTCCCTGCAAAGCTCTCGAAGCTCACTGCTTTCTTCAAGTGCCTGACTGAGTGTTATATTGAAGGGTCTGGGTATCAGTTTTGCCACCCTGTCTACATCGGCATAAGGCATTCCGAGAACTCTGCCGACATCTCTTATTGCCGCCTTTGCCGCAAGTGTACCGAAGGTGACAATCTGTGCAACGTGGTCTTTACCGTACTTATTTGCAACATAATCAATAACTTCCTGCCGTCTGAAGTAGCAAAAGTCTACGTCAAAGTCGGGCATACTTACTCTTTCGGGATTGAGGAAGCGTTCAAAAAGAAGGTCATGGGGAATGGGGTCAACATCGGTAATGCCGAGGCAATATGCCGCAAGGCTTCCTGCACCCGAGCCTCTGCCCGGACCTACGGGAATACCCTCACTCTTTGCGTGGGCAATAAAGTCTCGGACTATGAGATAATACTCGTCATAAC
This sequence comes from Clostridia bacterium, assembly GCA_017620655.1. Taxonomy (GTDB): domain Bacteria; phylum Bacillota; class Clostridia; order Oscillospirales; family CAG-382; genus UMGS1387. The sequence goes on from JAGAUT010000046.1 coordinate 1,929, forward strand.
CCATAGTATTGACTACGGACAATTCATATTCGAGACGTTTTTCATAGGCATCTCTATCGGGGTTTTCATACTTTGAAAGACGTTTTTCCAGTCCTTCGTGACAGAGTTTGTCAAGGTACTGTTTTGATGTAAGTCCGTCGGGCGGATAGAATGCAGGAAGGAACAATTTATCGAATTCAAAGTCAAAGTTACACTTTTCTGCAATCTTCAACGTATTCTCAAGTGCTTCAGGGACATTGCCGAAAAGACGGGACATTTCTTCGGGTGTCTTGAGGTAAAACTCATCCTGTTCAAATCCCTTATGTCTGCCGTCGGCAAGGGTAGTTTGGGTCTGGATGCACATGAGAACCGCCTGTGTCTGTGCATCGTCTTTATCTATATAATGGGCGTCATTTGTTGCGACAAGGGGAATGTTCAGTTTTTTTGAAAGCTCTATAAGCTTTTCATTTACAACTTCCTGTTCGTCAATGCCATGGCGCTGAAGTTCAAAGTAGTAATCCTCACCGAAAAGGGATTTCATTTTGAGTGCATGATTCACGGCATCGTCAACATTTCCGTCGAGAATCCTCTGGGGAATATATCCTGCAAGGCATGCCGAAAGGCACACCAAGCCTTCATGATACTCTTCAAGAAGTGACATATCAATTCTCGGTTTTGAGTAAAAGCCTTCGGTAAAGCCGAGGGACACCATTTTTATGAGATTCTTATATCCCGTCTCATTTTTACAGAGAAGCACAAGGTGATTATACTTTGAATCGAGGTTTCTGTCCTTACCGAAACGAGAATTCGGTGCAACATACACCTCACATCCGATAATGGGTTTTATTCCGTTATCTTTACAGGCTTTATAAAATTCAACAGCACCGTACATAACGCCGTGGTCGGTTACAGCAAGAGCAGGCATACCGCACTCTTTTGCCTTTTTTGCCGCCTCTTTTATCTTACAGGCACCGTCAAGAAGGCTATATTCTGTATGGACATGTAAATGGACAAAGGACATTTTAACTCACCTCAATTCAGTACACTAATTACAGCCTCCCTTGTGTAAAGGGAGGTAGGTTTGCACAAAGTGCAAACCCGGAGGGATTGTTGCTGTGTGTTTTTTACAATCCCTCAGTCACTTCGTGACAGCTCCCTTTGCACAAGGGAGCCTTTTATTCCTCGTATTCGTTGTTATTCTCCAAACGCAATCTTAATAAGTTTTTCAAGTCTATGATTTACACACGACTTTGTAATTGGAGGCTCATGGATAAGAGCCAAGTCCGTCAACGACAAGTCGGGGTTATCACGTCTGAGTGTTGCGGTATATAGCAGCTTTTCGGGAAGGTTCTCAAAGCGTTCATCCTTCATGAGTTCCTTTATTGCTTCAAGCTGCCTTACCGTGGCATTGGCACTCTTTTGCATATTCGCCATTTCGCAATTGTTTACTCTGTTTACATTATTGCGTATGTTCTTTTCTATCTGTGTATTGACAAGGTCAAAGGCACATTTCTGTGCACCCATAAGCGACAGCAGAGCAAATATGGTATCGCCGTCCTTGAAGTAGACAAGATACTTTTCTCGTCTCTTTGACACTTTTGCTTCAAGTCCCATTTCACGAAGAAAAATGCACATCTCATCTGCATTCATTTCGCTTCCAACCTTCATTTCAAGGTGGCCTCTTTTATCGGGTGCATTTACCGAGCCGCATTTGAGGAACACGCCTCTGAGAAATGCGTTTTTACATTCATCACACACAAAGTTTTCTCTTTCAATGAGAGCATTGTCGCAAATGAAGCTTTCGGCATTGGCACGTGCTTTTTTACAGCACTTTTTTTCCTTGATTGACAAAAGTGCTTCCTTGACCTGCCCCGTAAAGGTAATCTTTTCGTCTTGTTTTATCATAATGAGAAGAATTCTCCGTCTTTATTAAGTAATTTAATTTCAGCCTGCATTGTGACGCCATTTTTCGTCTGTATTGTTTCTCTGATATATCTCATAAGCGACAACACATCGGCAGTTGTGGCATTGTCACGGTTTATCACAAAGCCTGCGTGTTTTTTCGACACCTGTGCTCCGCCGATTTTGTATCCCTTTAGTCCCGCTTCTTCTATAAGTGCGCCGGCAAAATATCCCTCGGGGCGTTTGAAGGTACTGCCGCAGGAAGGATATTCAAGCGGCTGTTTATCAACACGCCTTTGCATTGTCTCTTTGGCATTTTTTACGCACTCATCGACATCTGCTTTTGTAAGAGAAAACTCTGCACCGAGTATTACGAAGCCGTTTTTCTGAAATACGCTTTTCCTATAACCGAATTCGCATTCTTCATTTGAAAACTCCACAACGTTTCCGTCATTATCAAGCGCTGTAACCTTTGTTATTACGTCCTTTGCTTCACCGCCGTATGCACCTGCGTTCATGTAGACGGCACCGCCGACAGAACCGGGGATTCCGTAGGCAAATTCAAGCCCCGAAAGACCTTTACGGCACATATCAATGGCTAGCTTTGTAAAGGAAACGCCTGCCGAGGCATAAACAGTATTTTCATCCTTCATCTCAACATTTTTCATGTCAGTTGTGACTATGAGAGGTACTTCTATATCCTCATCGGGAAGAAGCACGTTTGACATATTTCCGAGGACTATATATTTTTTATTTTCCGCTTTCAGCGTCTTTACTATTTCACAAATCTCCCTCTCATTTTCGGGGAAATAGGCACATTTTGCCTTTCCGCCCGTTTTCATGGAGGTAAGGTTTTTCATTTCTTTGTTAAGGATTGGTGTGAGCATACTTTTCTCCTTATACATTTATTCATTATAAGTATAGCATATAAATGCGAGTTTGTGAAGAGGGTTTTGTTTTTTTAATTGCAAAATTTATAAAAACGAACCATTTTATTTCTGTTCTTTTGTCCCGAAACAAAAGAACCAAAAATTCTCCACTCAACAAGAGGGGATGGCTCGACACCAGTAATAGCAAAAAATTCAAATCTCGGCGAGTCTGCGCTGACTTCCCCTCTTTTGCCGTGGTGGCTTAACTCCTCTCATTTGATGTGGTGCATATCACAATAATATTGACAATTATTCCATGTTATGTTAAAATGAGTTTACCACACAAAACTTAATATTGTACGCTGTCCGAGTGTGTATTTTTATCTATTGGTAAAAATGCAGGCTCTATTTTCGCATACTCGAATGGTGTACGAAGTTTTGTGTGGTAACAAACGGAGCTGCGTTTTTCGTGTGTAGCTCTGTTTGAGCTGCACACTTTTTTATTTTTGGGAGGAGGTGAAAAAATTGGGCGGTCTCATATTTTCATTAATTCTTATTGTCGGAGGCATCGTTTGGTTGTTCGCATCTAGAATTTTTACTGAAAGCAAATTTTCCTACGAATATGGAAACAAAGTCTTTATAAAATTTGGGCTTATTCCCTTTTTTGTGGCTTTGGTCTTGGGAGTTATTGTTTTAATATCAACATCAGAAAGTGCTGATTCTAATTCCGGTAGATACGACGATGTTTTCAAAAAGAACCCTAACGAATGGACAGAAGACGAAGAAGAATACGTCAACGACTTTTTTGAATGGCAAGCTAAAAACTATTAAAACACAAAAGGTATGCTCAAAAAGCATACCTTTTAAATTTAAATTCTATGTCCCAAAAGCACCATCGCAAGATTAAAATAAAACGTCAGCGACACAACGTCAACTATAGTCGTAATCATGGGAGATGCCACAACGGCAGGGTCAAGTTTTATTCTCTTAGCCAAAAGCGGAAGAAATGCACCTAAGGTTTTTGCCATAAGTATTGTGAAAATCATGGCAAGTCCGAGAACAAGTCCCATCATTACCCTATCGGGGTCATCGGTGAAGAAATAAATTCTCGCAAAATTAAGTGCACCGAATGTTACACCGATTATGAGTGCCACTCTTATTTCCTTCCACATGACACGGAAGGAATCGCGAAGGCTTATTTCATCAAGGGTCATGGCACGTATAACCGTTGCCGTTGTCTGCGAGCCTGAATTACCGCCGGTACCTGTCAGCATCGGCATGAAAGTAACAAGAAGCGGAAGTGCGGATATTGCAACTTCGTATTTTCCGAGTATCACACCGTTAAGCATACCTGCAAGCATGAGCACAAACAGCCACGGAATTCTTGCCTTTACATGGGAAAATGTACTTGTCTTGAGATAGGGCGTTTCGGTAGGAACGATAGCCGCCATCTGTTCGATATCTCGTGTAGCTTCTTCTTCAATAACGTCAACTACGTCATCGACGGTAACAATGCCGACGATTCTGTTTTCGCTGTCAACAACAGGAAGTGCAAAAAGGTCATACTTCTGGGTAAGTCTTACCGCCTCTTCCCTGTCGTCATGGGTTTCAACCTTGATGACATTTGTTTCCATGAGGTTTTCAATAAGTTCTTCATCGTCACGGCATCCGAGGATATCCGAGAGTTCAAGAACACCGATAAGCTTTCTGCGTTCACCGAGAACATAACAGTTATAGACGGTTTCTTTATGGTATGATACCTTTCTGATATATTCGATTGCCTCACCGACCGTCATTCCCGATTTGAGACTTGTATATTCGCTTGTCATAATACTGCCCACGCTGTCCTCGTGGTAATTGAGGAATTTATTGATTTCAGCTCGTGTATTTGCATTTGCATTACGAAGTACCTTCTGTACAAGGTTTGCCGGCATTTCCTCCAGCATATCAACGGCATCGTCGGTTGCCAGTTCCTCAATGAGCTTTTTTATTTCTTCATCTGATGCTATACCCACAAGCTGTTCCTGATAATCGGGTTCTATATAGCTGAAAACGTCTGCCGCAAGGTCTTTGGGCATGAGTTTCACGACAAGAAGTGCGTTTTTTGTTTCGAGAGTCTGAAGATATTCGGCGGTATCCGCTTCGGGTGTATCTTCTATCAGCTCACGCATTTTTTTGTAGCTTTTGTTTTCAAAAAGCTCATTCATTTCGCTTTCGAAAATTTCATAGTTTTCTTTCACGGTAAATACATTCCTTTCTTTTGGAGATGACAATACCGCCATCACGCAAAAAGGCATGACGGCGGCAGAAAGTACGTATTTACTCTTTTAAAAGGCGACAGTGAGCCGAAGTGAATACGTCTTTCTGCGATTTATGTAATTGTAAAGGTAACTTCGCCCGTCCGTACTCATTCTACTCACCTACTTTTTCTTTCGGAGAAAAAGTAGGCAAAAAGAACTCACACTCAGCACCTTCTTATCCTATTTTTTCTTCCGTTTCTCGTTTCTCGATTGGCATTCCGTCTGTGTGCCATAAATCCAAGCACACAGACTCATTCTTAAATATCTAATCCAGCATCTTCTTAAGCTCATACAGCTTTGTAAGAGCCTCGATGGGGGTAAGTGTATTTACATCAATCTTTTTGATTTCATCTATTACCCTGTCTTGTTCGAGAGAATCAAGACTGAGTGTTCCCGAAAAGTCATCTGTTATCTTCAGTTTTGGCATCTGGCTCTTTACGGGAGATACATTATGCTTTTCCTCGATTTCTTTCAGAATCTCATTTGCCCTGTCAACTATAGACTTTGGCACGCCTGCAAGTTTTGCAACTTCAATACCGTAGCTCTTATCGGTTGCACCTTCGACAATTTTACGAAGGAAGATAAGGTCATCTCCCCTCTTTTTCGCAACAATATGGAAGTTGGATACACCACGACAAACCTCGGAAAGCTCTGTAAGTTCATGATAATGTGTTGCGAACATTGTCTTTGAATTCAGCTTTTTGCTGACGGTATATTCAACTATCGCTCTTGCTATGCTCATACCGTCATAGGTGGATGTACCTCTGCCGATTTCATCGTAGACAACAAGGCTTCGTTTTGTGGCATTCTTTAAGATATAGGCACATTCTGACATTTCGAGCATGAAGGTCGACTGTCCCTGTGCAAGGTCATCGGAAGCTCCGATTCGTGTGAACACCTTATCGACAACGCCGATTCTTGCGCTTCTTGCAGGAACAAAGGAGCCTATCTGTGCCATAATCACAATAAGTGCTGTCTGGCGCATATATGTACTCTTACCTGCCATATTGGGACCTGTGATAAGAAGCAATCTCTTATTTTCATCGAAATGCACGTCATTTGGAACGAACATTTCGTTCTTCATAAACTTTTCAACTACGGGATGACGGCTGTCTACAAGGTCTATAACATCACTTGTATCTACCTCGGGGCAGGTGTAGTTATTTTTCTTGGCTACATCTGCGAGTGACACATAAACGTCAAGCTTTGAGAGGGCAACGGCTGTTTTCTGAACCCTCGCAAGGTTGGAAGCAACGTATTCACGGAGTCTCTGGAAAAGCTCGTATTCGAGAGTAACCAATCTTTCCTTTGCACCGAGAACTTTAGTTTCCATCTCTTTGAGTTCCTGAGTTATATATCTTTCGGCACCTGTCAGCGTCTGCTTTCTCACATAGCTGTCGGGAACAAGGTCTTTGAAGGAATTTGTAACCTCAATATAGTAGCCGAAAACTCTGTTATAGCCGACTTTAAGGTTTTTGATACCCGTAAGTTCCTTTTCCTGCTGTTCAATTCTCGCCATCCAGCTGTGGCCGTCATTCATCATATCACGAAGCTCGTCTGCTTCCTTTGAAAAGCCTTCCTTTATGAAACCGCCTTCTCTGATTGAAAAGGGCGGGTCATCTTTTATGGCATTTGATATGTATTCGGCAATATCATCGAGAGTATCAAGGTCATTACAAAGGGAGGTAAGTTCCTCGCTGCCAAACTTTGACACATACTCTTTTATGGGTTTTATAACATTTATCGACTGCTCAATTGCCTTCATATCCTTACCGCCCGTTGTATTATATACAACCCTTGTCATAAGGCGTTCAAGGTCTCCGATTTCGGAAAGCAGGTGCTGAAGCTCTTCCTTTGTGATAAAGTCGGAATAAAGCTCCTTTACTGCGTTCTGTCTTTTTATTATTTCATTACAGTGGACAAGGGGCATTTCAATCCATTTACGTAAAAGTCTTGCGCCCATTGCCGTCTTTGTTTTATCAAGAACCCAAAGAAGTGTACCCTTCTTTTCACGGGTTCTCATGGTTTCGCACAGCTCAAGATTTCGTCTTGTATTGACATCAATTCCGAGATATGCGTTATTATCGTAGCTTGTGATTTTATTAAGGTAGGAAAGGTCAACCTTCTGTGTATCTGCGATATAGAGAAGCAGTGCCGCAATGGCATCTACCGCAGGCGAGGATTCATTAAGGAACGCCGAATCAAGCTCATCTCTTCCGAAATGGTCAAGAACAGTAGTATATGCACCGTTTTTATAGAGACTTGACGCTCTGTCATTGAAAACACTACCAAGTCGTTCCGAAACAAAAGAATATATTTCGGGAACACCGCCTCTGTCGGCATTTGTGATAATTTCACTGGGGCAATATGTTGCAAGCTCATTGATGATACGCTTATTCATATCACCGTCGGTTATCTGTGTTACAAAAATCTTTGCCGTAGAAACGTCGCAGAAGCAAAGACCGCAGGAGCTGCCTTCGATATACATGGAGCAAAGGTAATTATTTTTACCTTCTGTCAGCATTGTGCTTTCGGTAACGGTACCGGGTGTGATGATTCTTGAAACTTCACGTCTTACAAGTCCTTTAGCCGTTGCAGGGTCTTCTGCCTGCTCGCATACGACCACGGTATAGCCTTTTTTGACAAGTCTTGCTATATACGTTTCGGCACTGTGATACGGTACTCCGCACATGGGTGCTCTTTCTTCCATGCCGCAACTTTTACCTGTTAAAGTAAGCTCAAGCTCACGGGACACCGTCTTTGCATCATCAAAGAACATCTCGTAAAAGTCGCCGAGACGGTAGAAGAGTATTTCGTTTTTATACTTTTCCTTTACTTCAAGATACTGAAGCATCATGGGAGTATATGGCATTTTTTGACCCGTCCTTTTCTATAAAACTCTGGCATTTTTCAAAAAATGCCTAATGCGGAGTGCCTAATGCGGAGTGCGGAATGCGGAGTGCGGAATGCACAATGAGTTTGGTCGGTCGGATTTATGCCGACCAAACGGGGTTATTTATGCGACACCAAGGGTTGTTTTTATCAAAACACTCCCCGTTAATTCTTTTCTTTTTTGCTGACTTTTTTCTTTTCAGCAAAGAAAAAAGTCAGTGGCAGCCTTTGCAGGTTGCGCAGTTATGGGTACATTCCGCACCGCCTTCAACGCCGTCCTCGAAATCGTCGTACTGCTTTTCGGAAGTAAGATTTTCGGGGCTGATATAGGAGGTGATTGTCATATTGATGGCATTAAGAAGAATGTTGAGGTTTTCTTCTGCTGTGTTATATGCCTTCATTTCGGGATGGTTTGTGATTTCTGCATAGAGTGCTTCCATACGAGCAGAAACCGCATCTAAAAGCTGCATATCGTTTTCATCGCCTTTTGCGCTTTCTATATCGTAAATCTTCTTCTGCACGTTGAATTCGTCAAGCTTTGCCTTGAGTGCCGCATTTGCCTTGCAGGCATCTCTTGTTTCGCAAAAAGTTTTATACTGTGTGCTTTCGGCAAGCTTTTCGCCAAGTTGTCTTGCAAGATTCATCATTTCTATCATTGTTATTACTTCCTTTCGTTTTTACAATCCCTCCGAGTTTGCACATTTGTGCAAACCCACCTCCCTTTACACAAGGGAGGCAAAGCAGGAATACTATATTTATATATTTTGTCCCCGAAGAAGTGACTCCCCAAAGGATTCTATTTTTACATCAACATATTTGCCGTAAATGTCCTTATTTTCACTTGTGAATTTCACAAGCTTAAAGCCCGATGTTCTTCCGCCGAAGAAGCCGTTTTCATCTTCATCCTGTTCGCAGAGAACTCTGACGGTTTTGCCGACGTATGAGGCATTTATTGCAGTGATATTTTCCCTGTGAAGAGCTAAAAGGCGTGACATTCTTTCGGTCTTTTCCTCATCGGAGGTGAAGTCCTCCATTTCGCTTGCAGGAGTACCGGGGCGTTTTGAATAGATAAAAGAGAACACCGAATCATACTTTACCTCTTTGATAAGACTTAGAGTATCTTCAAAGTCCTCAGCGGACTCACCGGGAAAACCGACGATGATATCGGTTGTGAGAACTATATCCGGTACAGCTTCTCTCAGCTTTCTAACCGTTTCAAGATAGCCTTCACGGGTATATTTTCTGTTCATTTCCGAAAGTATTCTTGTCGAACCCGACTGCACGGGCAGGTGGAAATGACGTTCTACCTTGGAATTGTTCTTTATAACCTCAATAAGTCTGTCCGAAACATCCTTCGGGTGGCTTGTCATAAATCTGAGGGTAAAATCGCCCTCGATTTTGCAGATTTCTTCGACAAGCGTTGCAAAGTCGCACTTTTCTTCCAAAGTTTTACCGTATGAGTTTACATTCTGACCGAGAAGTGTGATTTCTTTATAGCCGTTCTCCACGAGTTCTCTGACCTCCGCCAGAATATCCTCTTTTTTTCGGCTTCTTTCTCTGCCTCTGACATGGGGAACTATACAGTAGGTACAAAAATTATTACAGCCGTACATTATGGAAACATATGCTTTGACGTCGTTATTTCTCTCTACGGGAACTCCCTCAACTATGGAGTAGTCAAGCTCATCTACATAGTATCTGCGTCTGTCGTTTTCCATAACATCACAGAGAATTTCGGGAAGTCTGTGAAGCATATTTGTACCTGCAACAAAGTCAACATAGGGGTACTTATGCTTTATATCCTCTACCCTTTTTTCCTGACTTACCATGCATCCCCAGAGGCCGATAAGAAGGTTTTTATTCTTATCCTTCAAGTGCTTGAGCTGTCCCGTTTTGGACAAAGCACGAAGCTCTGCGTGTTCACGTACCGCACAGGTATTGAAGATGATAAGGTCAGCGTCCTCCATGCTTTCTGCTTTTTGATAGCCGAGATTTTTTGCAGTTCCCGAAAGACGCTCGCTGTCGGCCTCATTCTGCTGACAGCCGAAGGTTGTAATATAATACTTCGGCGTTCTCCCCTTACTCTTTAGTATTTCACGGACACGCAGAGTATATTTTTCCTGATTTTTGATATCGGCTGTATTTTCGTCAAAAGTTTTTGCCATAGATTTAGCCTTTCATGAGCTTTCTTAAGTCATCGGGGGTAAATGTATAGATTTTATCGCAGAACTGGCAGGACACATCAATATTCTTGCCTTCATTTATCATGTCCTCAATCTCGTCCTTGCCGACAGAAAGAATTGCTCTTTCTACCTTTTCTTTATTACATTCGCAATAGTAGGAAACATCTGCTTCGTCAAAGATATCAAATTCGATATCGCCGAGGATTTCTTTAAGGTATTCTTCATTTGTCTTACCGCTTGAGAACATATGCGATACAGGAGGAATAAGCGGAAGTCTTGCTTCAAGTCTGTCGATGAATTTATCGTCAGTACCCGGAAGAAGCTGTATCATAAATCCGCCTGCGGCTTTACATTTATAGTCATTTCCCATAAGCACTCCGAGGGCACAGACGGTGGGCGTCTGTTCGCTTGTGGCATAGTAGTTAGTAAAATCTTCGGCAATTTCCCCCGAAACTATGGGAACAAGTCCTACAAAGGGTTCGCCCTGTCCCATATCCTTGACAATGCTCATGGTTCCCTTACCGACAGCTCCCGCAACATCGAGTTTTCCTCTTGAATTAAGCGGCAAATCAGCCTGAGGATTCTGCACAAAGCCCTTGACATTACCGTAATAATCGGCAACTGCAAGCACTTTACCGCATACGCCGTCGCCGTTAAAGGTGACGGTTACGGTATCTTCTCTGTCTTTTAGCATGATGCCTGCAATGCTTGTAGCTGTCAGCGTTCTGCCGAGAGCCGCTGCGGCAGTCGGCGAAAGGTTATGGATTTTTATTGCGTCATTTACCATAGCCTTAGAATTTATTATTATTATTCGTGCCGAGCCGCAAGTGGTCATGGCACGGGTTATTGTATTATCTAACATATAATCATTCCCTAATTCAATTTGAAGATTTTGCCACAGGCAAAATCAACCGTCATTCCGAATTCCGAATTCCGCATTTCTAATTTGCACGCCGCGCAATAAAATGTAGTCTGTCGGTTTTATTTTCATCTGCCTCTGAAAAGTCCATGCCGCCGAAAAAATACACCTTGTCAAAGCCTGCTTCTTTAAGGTATGCACGGATATTCTTTTCGGTATACATTCTTTCCTTATTATCTTCATCATGGCGGGAATATGTTCCGTCATCGTTTTCGATAAAGAAGGAAAGGTAAAAATCGCAGGTTTTCTTTTCTTGGTCATAGAAATTCTGCCATGCACAGAGTACGCCCTCGTCTTCGAGAACATAGGCGTTATCGGCGTAGATATTCTCAAATTTGTATTTTGAATTTACATCAAACACAAACACTCCGCCGTCAACAAGGATATCATATGCACTTTTAAAACATTCCTTTACGCTTTTGGGTGTCAGCAGGCAGTTTACGCTGTCAAGAAGACAGATTACTGCACCTGCTTTGTTTGATGCCGTAAAAGAGCACATATCCTGCTTTGCAAAAACAACATTTCGACAGCCTGCTTCAAACGCCTTGTTATCGGCAATGGAGAGCATATCCTCAGAAAGGTCGCTGGCGGTAACTTTATAACCGCGTTTTTCGAGTTCAATGGCAACGCTTCCCGTTCCGCAGGCAATTTCGCAGATGTGTTTTACTTCGCACTCGGCGTATTTTTCAAAACACTTTTGGCAGAAATCTGCCCAGATTTTCGGGTCAACATCGGCGTTGAGTCTGTCGTAAACCTCTGACAGATACTGTCCGTAGCCTTTATTCTTCATACTCTATTTTTGAGAGGGCTCTTGTATAGCCGTCGCTGCCGTATTTAAGGCATCTGTTTACCCTTGAAATTGTTGCAGTAGAAAGGCCTGTTTCATCAGCAATCTCAGTATACTTCTTTCCCTCGGAAAGCATATGCGCCGCCGCCACTCTCTTTGCCATTTCATTTATTTCGGAGGCTGTACACAAATCCTCAAAAAGGTCATAGCACTCCTCTATTGTTTCAAGAGAAAGTATTGCGCGGAAAAGATTATTCACTCTCGGGCTCTTAAGTTTTTCGTTCATTTACCTTTACCTTTTGTCCTTTGAAAGACTTTCCTTTAAATATTTTTACGCATTATAGGTGATTTTAATATTATAACAACTTAAAGTGCAAAAGTAAATAGATATTTTATTAATTTTGTGAACATAAACGAACATAAAAAAACGCCGTCTGAAAGCAGACGGCATCATTTGTTTTGTTTTTAATATCACTCAACGATATAACCTTTAAGTTTTTCGACGATTGCATCGCACTTGTCGCAATGAATTGTCATCTCAACGGGATTGAGAAGGTCAAGACTGAAAATACCCATGATTGACTTTGCGTCAACTGTATATCTTCCCGACTTGAGGTCAATGTCCCCTTCAAATGCGGTTACGATGTTTACAAACTTTCTTACATCCTCAAGTGTGTTGAGTTTAATCATAAATGTTTTCATTAACGTTTCCTCCTTTGCATAAAAACATTACGCATTCATTATATTAATTATTTCCATTTTTGTCAAGAATGAGTTACAAAATAACATGTGAATTCTAAATTGTAACATTCATTTTGCAATGTGTTTACAAATTAGGGTAAAAATAACACTATAATATAAAAGGTCGTTTCTGTTAAATTTTTAACCGAAACGTTCAAAAAGCATTATCACAACAGAAAACCGAGGTAATCAAAATGGCAAAAGAATTCAAAAGAATCGGTGTACTCACTTCCGGTGGCGACGCACCCGGCATGAATGCTGCAATCAGAAGTGTAGTAAGAAGCGCAATTTCCCGCGGCATTGAAGTCATGGGTATTTATTGCGGATACAGAGGACTTATTGACAATGACATGAAGCTTCTCACAGAAAGAGATGTTTCAAATATATTAAATCACGGCGGCACAATGCTCTATTCCGACAGATGTGACAAGTTCAAGACCCAGGAGGGTATCGATCTTGCCGTAGAAAACTGCAAAAAGAACGGCATTGACGGTATTGTTACCCTCGGCGGCGACGGTACTTTCAGAGGTGCTACCGACCTTTCCGGAAACGGAATTCCATGCATAGGTATTCCCTGTACAATCGACAACGACATTTCGGCAACCGACTACACAATCGGTTATGACACTGCAAAGAACACAGTTATCGAAATGGTTGACAGGCTCAGAGATACATGTGAATCCCACGCAAGATGCAACGTCGTTGAAGTTATGGGAAGACACGCAGGCTACATCCCCGTAGAATGCGGTATCGCCATCGGTGCTACAGGCATTGCAATCCCCGAGCTCCCCTTTGACAAGGAAAAGCTTATAAATAATCTTATCAATCTCTCCCACAACGGCAAGAGAAACTTTATCGTTATGGTTTCCGAAGGTATGGGCAAAGGCTTCTCGGCTGAGCTTACAAAGGAAATCGAAGAAAAGACAGGCATTGAAACAAGACTTGCGGTTCTCGCTCATGTACAGAGAGGCGGCTCGCCCAGCTGTACGGACAGAGTAATTGCAACAAGAATGGGTTACAGAGCCGTTGAGCAGCTTCTTGCGGGCAGATACAACGAAGTTGTCTGCTACAGAAGAGGTAATATCCATATTTCCGAAATGGAATACGCATTCACTTTTGACAGAATCGTAAAAGGCAAGGCAACCGAAGAAGAAATTGCTGCAATCGAACCTGCTCTCAGAGCAGAAATGCTTGAAAGAGCCGAATCCAAAAAGGATTATCTTGTTCGTCTTTACAACCTTGCCGAAAAGGTTTCTCTCTAAAACAGATCATACGGGACATCGGTTTTTTCCGATGTCCTTTGTGTTTTTTGAACACAGTTTGGTAAAAAAATACATATATTTACACTTTATTAATTGAATAAAAAAATGACATATGCTATACTGAAAAAAACAAAAAAATGAACGGAGTTGTTTTGTATGAAATCAAGAAAGCTCTTATGCCTTCTTCTTGCCGTTGTTGCAGTGTTTACATTTGCTGCGTGCGGCAGTGATGAAATTGAAAATGAAAACGGCGATTTTACCAGTTCCGCTGACCTCAGCTTTTTGAGCCATATTGAAATCGAAGACATGGACGGCTATAATTTCAGAATCCTTACCCGCCCCAATATGATTGAGAATCAGTATGTTGAAGAAGAAACAGGTGACATTATAAATGACGCCGTTTACAGAAGAAACGAAACAGTAAAGAACCTGTTCAATATTGACATCACCGCCATTGAAAGTTCTTCAAGCAGTGCCGACGATGCTCTCAACACAATTCTTGCCGGCGATGACCAGTTTGACATTATCTTCCCCCATACAAGAGCAGCTTTCTCATATGCAATTCAGAATGCAGTTGTCGACTTCAAAACGATTAGCACCATCGACCTTACAAAGGAGTGGTGGTCACAGGATATTATTGAATCCTGCAGCGTAAACAATCATCTCTATGTTCTTGACGGTGACATCTCAACCCACAGACTCCAATATGCATTTACAATGTTCTTCAACAAGAGAATCTTTGACGAATTAGGTCTTGACTACCCCTATCAGATGGCTCTTGACGGCACATGGACCTTTGATGAATTCTCAAGGCTTGTGAAACAGGGTTCAAAGGACCTTAACGGTGACGGTCTCATCAAGGGCGAAGATGACCAGTTCGGCTACTACACATGGAACTGGTACGGACCTATCAACGTCCTCTACTCCGGCGGTCAGAGAATTTACACAAACAATTCCCGCGGTATTCCCGAGCTTACACTCAACTCCACAAAGACGGTTGAAATCTTCTCAAAGTATTTCGCTCTCACAAGAACTGACGATGTTCGTCTCTATGTTCAGCAGAAGAGCGAAAGCGACCCTGCAGGCAGTTTGTTCAAAGATGGCCGTGCAATGTTCTCGGATATGGGTCTCGGTAATGCAAAGGGTATGAGAAGCATGAACGATGAATTCGGTATTCTCCCCTGGCCCAAGTTTACATTACAGGATGAATATGCAACCATCGTTAACGGTCACGCAAGTCTTATGGTAATGCCTATCACCGTAAACGATTATGAAAAATCCGGTAAAATAATCGAGGCACTCTGTGCTGTAGGTAACAGAGACGTTATCCCTGCATTCTACGACGTATCCCTCAAAACGAAGTTCGCAAGAGACTACGAATCCGAAGCCATGATTGACATCGTAAAAGACTCTATCATTTACGACCTCGGCTATGCTTCCGGCGGTACATTCCAGTCTGTAGGTCACACTCTTGCAGGTATGAGCAATCCTGACTTTGCTTCCTACTATGCGGCAAACGAATCAAAGGCACTCTCAGACCTCAAAAACTTTATTGAAAGCTACGGCAAATAATTAAATTACATAAACTCAAAGGAGCTGTGACAACGGCTCCTTTTTGTTTGATTTTTATTTTTATTAAAATAAAACATGGACAAAACGTTTTTTTGGGTGTATAATTTATAATAAGTAATAATATGTCAAAGGAGTTGGACGTTTTGAAGCTTAGAAACATTCTTTTTATTCTCCTCGTGCTTGCTGTTGTATTTACGGCTGTTGCCTGTGATGAAAAAGGAAACAAGGACAACAAGGACTGGGTTATGGAGGGTGCTGACATGAGCTTCCTCGACCACATCGAAATTGAAGACATGGACGGCTACAATTTCAGAATTCTCGCACGTCCCGGCTCCAACATGATCGGCGACCAGTATGTCGAAGAAGAAACAGGTGACATCATCAACGATGCCGTTTACAGAAGAAACGAGACAGTAAAGAGTCTTTTCAACATTGAAATTACGGCAGTCGAAAGCTCCGACAACAAGGCAAGTGATGCTGTCAACACAATTCTTGCAGGTGACGACCAGTACGACATCGTTCTCCCACACTCCCGTTCTGCTTTCCAGTATGCCATTCAGAATACACTTGTAAACTTCAACGAAGTAAAGACAATTGACACTTCCAAGGAATGGTGGTCGCAGGATATCATTGACTCCTGTAACGTTAACGGACATCTCTATGTTCTTGACGGTGATATTTCAACACACAGGCTCGAATACGGCTTTGCAATGTATTTCAACAAGAGAATTTTTGATGAGCTGGGTCTTGACTATCCTTACCAGATGGCAATAGACGGCGACTGGACCTTCGACGAGTTTTCAAAGCTTGTAAAGCAGGGTTCAAAAGACCTCAACGGTGACGGTCTTATCGACCCCGAAAACGACCAGTACGGCTACTATTCATGGCACACCTACGGCCCTATCGAAGTTCTCTACTCCGGCGGACAGAGAATCTACTCCAAGAACGCAAAGGGTGTTCCCGCACTCACCCTCAACTCCACAAAGACGGTTGAAATCTTCTCAAAGTTCTTCTCACTCTGCAAATCTGAAGACGTATTACTTACAAGTGCTGCAACAGCTCCCAAGGAAGACCTCTTCCAGGCAGGCAGAGCAATGTTTGCTGACAAGGGTCTCGGTTCTGCAAAGGAAATGAGAAGCATGAACGATGAGTTCGGTATTCTTCCCTGGCCCAAGTTCTCAAAGAACGACAAATACAACACCGTCATCAACGGCCACGCAAGTCTTCTTGTAATGCCTATTACCGTTTCCGACTACGACAGAACGGGCAAGATTATCGAGGTGCTCTGTGCTGTCGGCAACAGAGACGTAATCCCCGCATTCTATGATGTATCATTAAAGACAAAGTTTGCAAGAGACTACGAATCCGAAAAGATGATTGATATCATCCGTGAGTCACTTATTTACGACCTCGGTTATATTTCCGGCGGCGTTTTCCAGGGTGTAGGCGAAACACTTGCGACTATGTCCAACCCTGACTTTGCTTCCTACTATGCGAAAAACGAATCGAGAGCAATCTCAGACCTTAATACCTTCCTCGCTTCCTACGGCAAAGTGTCTTAATTCCGGTAAAATTTCAGCGGCTGTCCGAAGGGCAGCCGCTTTGTTATTGTTACAATTTAATCATCAAATGTCTATAATTATCCATTATACTTTATTCTATCAAAGACAAGGAGCAGCAAATATGAAACTTAAACATCTGCTTTGCATTATTATGTCACTTGTATGTGTGCTTTTTCTTGCCTCATGCGGTGATGAAAGCGTATCCGGCGGCGAAAGCTGGGACATGATGGTCACGGACTTCGGCTTTATCGACCATATCGAAATTGAAGACATGGACGGATACAACTTCAGAATGTTCTGCCGTCCCGGCACAAACATGCTTGAAAACCAGTATGTTGAAGAAGAAACGGGCGACATTATCAACGATGCCGTTTACAGAAGAAACGAGACAGTAAAGAGTCTTTTCAACATTGAAATCACGGCAATCGAAAGCTCTCAGACAAAAGCTGACGATGCTGTCAACACAATTCTTGCAGGCGATGACCAGTACGACATCATTCTGCCCCACTCCCGTTCTGCGTTCCAGTATGCAATCCAGAACACGCTGGTAAACTTCAATGATGTAAAGACAATTGACACTTCCAAGGAATGGTGGTCAAGAGACATTGTGGATTCGGCAAACATAAACGGACATCTCTATGTTCTTGACGGTGATATCTCAACGCACAGACTCCACTATGCCTTTGCCATGTACTTCAACAAGAGAATCTTTGACGAGCTGGGGCTTGACTATCCCTATCAGATGGCTCTTGACGGGACATGGACATTTGACGAATTTTCAAAGCTTGTAAAGCAGGGTTCAAAGGACCTCAACGGTGACGGTCTTATCAAACCCGAGGATGACCAGTACGGCTACTACACATGGGCAGCATACGGTCCTATTCAGGTGCTTTATTCCGGCGGGCAGAGAATCTACTCCAAGAATGCACAGGGCATTCCCACACTTTCCCTCAACTCATCCAAAACCGTCGAAATCTTTTCAAAATACTTTTCTCTCTCAAACTCGGAAGACGTATTCCTTTACAATCCCGGCATGATGGAATCCCCCGGCGATTTATTCGCTGAAGGAAGAGCCATGTTCGCCGACAGCGACCTGGGCTCTGCAAAAGCAAAGAGAAGCATGAACGACGAATTCGGTATTGTTCCATGGCCCAAGTTCACAAAGAACGACGAATACTGCACCGTTATCAACGGTCATGCCAGCCTTATCTGCATGCCGATTACAGTATCAGACTATGACAGATCGGGCAAGATTATCGAAGCACTTTGTGCATTCGGAAACCGTGACGTAATCCCCGCGTTTTACGATGTATCCTTAAAGACAAAATTCGCAAGAGACTACGAATCCGAAAAGATGATTGACATCATCCGCGAGTCACTCATTTACGATATCGGATACATTTCGGGCGGTGTATTCCAGTCGGCAGGCTCGACTCTTGCAACACAGTCCAATCCCGATTTTGCATCCTACTATGCAAGAAACGAATCCAAGGCACTTTCCGACCTCAAGAGCTTCCTTGCCTCTTACGGCAAAATAAGCTAAATACATATTACTTCAAACGGCTGCTTCGGCAGCCGTTTTTTGCCGCCAGTCATAAAGGCAGGTCCAAGTACTTGACAAAAAAACAAATTTATAATATCATATTTTTATATTTGATTTTTTTTAATAAGGAGAAACAACATGAAATTACGCAACCTGTTATGTATCATTCTGGCACTTTTCTGCACTATGGTGCTTGTTGCCTGCAATGACGGCGAAAACAACAGCTCAAGCAGCGGTTGGAACGGAGCAGATGCCGACCTGAACTTCCTCAGTCATATTGAAATTGAGGATATGGACGGCTACAACTTCAGAATACTCAACCGTAAAGGCATGGTTAACGAACAGTATGTTGAAGAAGAAACGGGCGACATTATCAATGATGCCGTTTACAGAAGAAACGAAACTGTAAAAAACCTTTTCAATATTGAAATTTCATCCATCGAAAGTGCTTCAAACACTGCCGACGATGCCCTTAATACAATTCTTGCGGGCGATGACCAATTTGACATTATCTTCCCTCATTCAAGATCGGCTTTCTCATATGCAATACAGAATGCACTTGTAAACTTCAATGATATTGAGACAATTGACCTTTCAAAGGAATGGTGGGCAAAAGACATCGTTGATTCGGCAAATATCAACGGACATCTCTATGTTCTTGACGGTGATATCTCCACCCACAGACTTTCCTATGCATTTGCTATGTACTTCAACAAGAGAATCTTTGACGAGCTGGGTCTTGACTACCCCTATTCCAAGGTTCTTGACGGCACATGGACATTTGATGAATTCTCAAAGCTTGTAAAGCAGGGTTCAAAAGACCTCAACGGTGACGGTCTTATCAAAGTTGAAGACGACCAGTTCGGCTACGCCACAAGAGACTGGTACGGTCCTATCGAAGTCATCTATACAGGCGGACAGAGAATCTATACAAAGAACGCAAAGGGTATTCCCGCTCTTTCAATCAACTCAAATAAGACTGTTGAAATATTCTCAAAGTTCTTTGCCCTTGCAAACTCCGAAGACGTATTTATGCAGCTTGACAAGATAAAAATGTATTCAGGCGACCACTTCACCGAAGGACGTGCAATGTTTGCAGACAGAGGTCTCGGCTCTGCAAAGTCCATGAGAAGCATGAACGACGAATTTGGTATTCTCCCCTGGCCCAAGTTCACTCTTGATGACGAATACAAAACTGTTGTAAACGGTCATGCCAGCCTTCTGATTATGCCCGTTACCGTTCCCGACTACAACAAATCCGGTAAGATTATCGAGGCACTCTGTGCAGTGGGAAGCAGAGACGTTATCCCTGCGTTCTATGACGTATCCCTTAAGACAAAGTTCTCAAGAGACGCAGAGTCCGAAGACATGATTGACGTAATCAAGGAATCCATTATCTACGACCTCGGTTACATTGCCGGCGGAGCATTTGACTCCACAGGCTGTCACCTTTCCCGTCAGTCCAACCCCGACTTTGCTTCTTTCTATGCAGCAAACGAGTCGAAGGCACTCTCAGACCTTGAAAACTTCCTTTCTTCCTACGCAAAGATTGGTTAATTAATATAGCTTTACTGCCGTTTTTAATACAAAGACGGCAGTTTTTTTACATTTTTTGTATGTTTAGGTATTGAATACTCATTCAAAATGTGTTATTATATAGTGTATTTATAATATAAGGAGGCGTTTTCATGAAAAAAATCATGTGCATTCTCGCAGCAATGCTTCTTACGGTAGGACTTTGTGCTTGCGGCAAGGATGACAAAGAAGACAAAAAGAGCGGTATCATTCCCGGCGCGGATATGAGTTTCCTCGACCATATTGAAATTGAAGATATGGACGGTTACGAATTCAGAATTCTCAACCGTAAGGGCATGGTTGACGCTCAGTACGTAGAAGAAGAAACCGGTGACATCATCAATGATGCCGTTTACAGAAGAAACGAAACGGTAAAGAACCTTTTCAACATTGAGATTTCATCCATCGAAAGTTCTTCAAACACTGCCGATGATGCCATCAACACAATTCTTGCGGGCGATGACCAGTTTGACATTCTCTTCCCCCACTCAAGAACTGCTTTTTCCTATGCAATTCAGAACACTCTCGTAAACTTCAACGAAGTATCTACCATCGACCTTTCCAAGGAATGGTGGGCAAAGGATATTATCGACTCCTGTAACGTAAACGGACATCTCTACGTTCTCGACGGTGATATCTCCACACACAGACTCTACTATGCATTTGCCATGTACTTCAACAAGAGAATCTTCGACGAACTCGGTCTTGACTATCCCTACCAGATGGCTATCGACGGTACATGGACCTTCGATTCCTTCTCCAAGCTTGTAAAGCAGGGTTCAAAAGACCTCAACGGTGACGGTCTTATCAAGGTTGAAGACGACCAGTACGGCTTCTACACAAGAGAATGGTTCGGTCCTATTCAGGTACTTTACTCCGGCGGACAGAGAATCTATACAAAGAACGCAAAAGGTATTCCCACTCTTTCCATCAACTCAAGTAAGACAGTTGAAATCTACTCCAAGTTCTTTGACCTTGCAAATTCCGAAGACGTATTTTTACAGATTACTCCTTCAAGACTCGCTCCCGAAGATCTCTTTACGGCAGGTAGAGCGATGTTTGCAGACAACGACCTTGGCGGTGCCAAGACAATGAGAAGCATGAATGACGAGTTCGGTATTCTTCCCTGGCCTAAGTTCTCCAAGGATGATGTTTATAAGACAGTCGTAAACGGTTATGCCAGCCTTCTCTGTATGCCCATTACCGTTTCCGATTATGAAAGAACAGGTAAGATTATCGAAGCACTCTGTGCTGTAGGTAACAGAGACGTTATCCCCGCATTCTACGATGTATCTCTTAAGACAAAGTTCGCAAGAGACTACGAATCGGAAGCTATGATTGACATCATCAAGGAATCCATCATTTATGACCTCGGTTACATTGCCGGCGGTGCGTTCGATTCCACAGGTGCTCGTCTTGCAGCTCAGTCAAACCCCGACTTTGCTTCTTTCTATGCAGCAAACGAATCAAAGGCACTTTCCGACCTTAAGAGCTTCCTTGCTTCTTACGGTAAGGTTAACTAAGCTATTACATAACATGACAATCAACCGTTCCCGATTGGGAACGGTTTTGTTATTTTTTTATGTATTTTGCAGTTTTTTACCATTTTTACGGATTTTATAGACAAGAGTATCAATTTGCTGTATAATAAAGATGCAAAAGAAAAGGAGGCAGATACCTTGAAATTAAAAATAACTGCTCTGTTACTCGCCTTACTTATGGCAGCATTTGTTTTCACATCCTGCGACAAGGAAACAGAAAAAGACGTGGATTTTGAAATATCTGTAAGCGATACCGACTATCTGAAGCACATTGAGATTGAGGACATGGAAGGATACACCTTCAGAATCCTCACCCGTCCCGGTGAAAGCTGGGTTACTGACCAGGTCGTTGAAGAAGAAACGGGCGACATCATCAACGATGCCGTTTACAGAAGAAACGAAACCGTAAAATCTCTCTTCAATATTGACATTACTGCAATCGAGTCAAGTACCGACTCCTCGGCAGACGCCCTCAACAACATTCTTGCGGGCGACGATGAATACGACGTTATCTTTCCCCACGCAAGAACAGCCTTTACATATGCTCTGCAGAATTCCCTTGTGAATTTCCACGATGTAAAGACAATCGACCTCTCAAAGGAATGGTGGGCACAGGACATTATAGAAAACTGCTCTATCAACAATCATCTTTATGTTCTTGACGGCGACATCTCCACAAAGAGACTCTATTTTGCATATACAATCTTCTTTAACAAGGACATATTTGATGAGCTCGGTCTTGACTACCCTTACCAGCTTGTAAAAAACGGCGAATGGACGTTTGACACATTTGCAAAGTATGTAAAGATGGGTGCAAAGGACCTCAACGGTGACGGTCTTATGAACGAAAAGGATGACCAGTACGGCTATTACGCAATAGACTGGTTCGGTCCCTTCTCGGTTATGTACTCGGGCGGCACAAGAATCTACACCAAGAATGAAAGGGGTATTCCTCAGCTTACCCTCAACTCTGCAAAGACTACTCAGATTTTCTCGAAGTTCTTCGGCCTTACAAGCACTGAAGACGTATTTATGAGACTTGACCAGGTAAGAATACCTTCATCCGATCTCTTCCGTGACGGCAGAGCAATGTTTGCCGACAAGAGCCTTGGAGATGCAAAGAGTCTTCGTGACATGGCATCCGAATTCGGTATCCTTCCATTCCCCAAGTTCTCTGAGGACGACGACTATGCCTCCCTTATCGGCGGCGGTTCAAGCCTTATGATTATGCCCATTACCGTTGAAGATTACGACAGAACAGGTAAAATTCTCGAAGCACTTTGTGCACTCGGAAGCCGTGACGTAATCCCCGCATTCTACGATGTATCACTTAAAACAAAGTTCTCAAGAGACGCAGAGTCTGAAGAAATGATTGACGTTGTAAAGGGTTCGCTCACATACGACCTCGGTTATCTCTCGGGCGGTGCACTTCAGTCGACAGGCTATGACCTTGCACATAAATCGAATCCCGACTTTGCCGCTTACTACGCAAGTAAGGAATCCAAGGCGCTCTCAGACCTTAAAAACTTCCTTGCGACTTACGCTAAAGTGTATTAAATGCAGCGAGTCTCCGCTGATAACTCAGAGCGACTTTACTCTCAATTACGCAATTCCTTGCGCCGTAACATGACGCAAGGAATTTTTCTTTATATAAGAAAAGAGGAATGTTTTTGTCAAACATTCCCCGTGAGTCTGCTGTCGGGCTTTCCCGACCTGGTGGACGATAAGGAACTCGAATCCCTGACCACTCGCACGTCAAGCGAGTGCTCTACCAACTGAGCTAATCGTCCGTATTTATGCAAGCGGTATTGTAACATAAATTGTTAATTATGTCAAGAACTTTTTTTGTGTTGTTTTCATTTTGTTGATGAAATGCGTGTATATGTATGATAGAATGATATTTAGAAGTAATATTAATTTGGAGGCAGTATGAAAAGAATCAAGTTTTTGTCGGCATTTGTTATTGTAACAACACTTCTGTGCCTTTGTACAATGGGTGCCGAATTTGAAAAGAGCCGCAGCTATCAGAACAACTTCAAGGATGTACCCGAAACAAGCTGGTACGCTTCAAGTGTTGCGTCGGTATATGACATAGCACTTATGGAGGGCGTGTCTGCAGATACATTCGATACAGAATCCGAAATGAACGTTGCTCAGGCAATTACAATTGCTGCACGTCTTCACAGCATCTACAATGAAAAGGAAATTCCCGACTCCGCATCAGGACGTTGGTTCCAGAAATATGTCAACTACTGTATAGATAACGGCATTATGGCCGAGGGTCAGTTTGACTCCTATGCAAGAAGCGTTCTTTCATATGAAATGGTACAGCTTTTTGCAAAGGCTCTGCCGAATGAATACTATCCTGCAATAAACAGTATTGAAAGAGTGCATGACGTTCCCGAAGGACTTATATTCCATGACGATGTTCTGCTGTTCTACAATGCAGGTATTCTCAACGGCAACGATAAAAACGGCACCTTCCTTCCCATGAGTGCCATCACAAGAAAAAGGGCGGCAGTTATTATCTCAAGAGTAGCTCTCAAGGAAAACCGACTCAGTTTTTCCTTTGAAGATATTCCCGAAACACTTACTCCTGCAGAATTTTCGGAGCTTATGGACAGACAGACTGTCAAAGACACCCTCGACGGCATTGTTCTTGCTTCCTATGGCAAATATAATATAACTGCAGCAATGTACAGGTATTTTTCCTTCCTGCACAAAGGCGATGACAAGGGCATTGAAAGCGAAATGAAACAGTATGCCGCCCTCATGAAGCTTGCAGATGATGCAAAAATTTCTGTTTCCAGAAGTACATATGAATCTTTTCTTGTAAACTACTATGTCAGCCGTTCGTCAACCTACGGTGGAGGAATTACATACTTTGACGCCCTTGACGAGCAGAGATTCACCGATTCTTGCTTTGTCAACCTTTCCATTACCTCGGTTTACACAAGACTTCTTATAAACAATTTCTGTGACAGTGTAACAGACGATGAAGTGTATAATTACCTTCTTGAAAACGACTATGTTTACGCAACACACATTCTTATCGGCAAGGATTCGGAAGATGCATACAGACGCGCACTTGAAATACGCCTTGCAATCATCAACGGCGACGCCGACTTTGATGAGCTTCTCAAGGAACACGGCGAAGACCCCGGTCTTATGAACAGAGACGGCGGATACTTCTTTACATACGGCACTATGGTTGAGCCGTTTGAAAAGGCGGCATTTGCCCTTGAAGAAGGTGAAATCAGTGCTATTATCGAAAGCGATTTCGGTTATCACATCATCAAACGTCTCCCCTTTACCAAGGAAGATTTCTTATCAAGCCCTGACTTTGATACAATCGTTGTTTATGCAGGTTCTGACAAATATTACGAAACAGTAAGCTCCGAAACAGCACTCGTAAGCTTTGCATACGCCGACAACTTCAAGGGTCTTTCCGAAATACTGAAATAAAGAAAAGGGAGGGTAAATTTAATCCCTCCCTGCTTTTTTGAAAAAATATGGAACTTTTTTGTTTTTATATTCGTCTTACGGGTATAACAAAACAACACGGAGGTATTACCATGAAAAAAACTTTATCTTTGATTATTGCAATATGCTTGATTATTTCTTTGACAGCCCAGACAGTCTTTGCAGCAATTGCAGTACCCATGGCTGAAGATGCCCTTGAAAAGACACTCGACGAGCCTACCCCCGAAATGATGGAAGCAATGATAAAAAAGGTGCGTCCTCTCATTACGGTTCCCGAAGAATACAAGAATTTCAGCTGGGACTTCAGAAGCGGCTACAAAACAAGCGAGCCTTCGTGGTATTTCTCCTGGTCGGGCGACAAGGGTGAAATCAGCGCCGAGTGCGATACAGAAGGCAGAATCTTCGGGTATTATACATATGACTATCAGTCGGAAAGAAAAACCGTTCTTCCAAATGTCAGCCCCGATGAGCTTTTGCCCGTTGCTCTTGACTTTGTGAATAAAACAGCACCTCATCTCTCAAAGCTCGATTTGAGACTTGAAGGCACAAGCACAGGTTCTATTTTCTACGGTCATACCTATACATACAACTTCACAAGATATGAGAATGACATTCCGGTTCCGCAGAACAACATGAGCGTAAGTGTCAACTACATTACAAAAGAAGTAACTTCTTTCTCAAGCAATATTTCCCTCGGTCTTGATTTTGCAAATATCAACAGCGACATCGGTGCCGGCAAGGCAAAGGAAGTTCTCTCGGAAGTTCAGGAAATGTCCCTTTCCTACAGACTCAAAACCGAATATGATGACGACGGAAATTTGATTTCGCAAAAAGCATATCTCGTCTATACTCCCACCCTTTCCTATGTGTCGGTTGATGCAAATTCGGGCAAGGTATATAACGAGAGAAACACCTGGGAAGAATACCGTTTCAACAGCAGCGCAACAGGTGGAATTATGATGGACAGTGTTGCAAAGGAAGAAGCGGCAGATTCCGAGAACGGCGGATATCAGCTCACCGAAGAAGAACTTGAACAGCTCGCTGTACTTGAAAGCCTTATATCAAAAGACGAGGCTGTAAAGACTGTTCTCGAAGACAAAGACCTTTACATTCCCGAAAACGCCTATATTGAAAACGCACGTCTTTCCAAAACAAGATATGATGTAAGACCTCTCGGCGAAAACGGCGAAAAAGAAGAAAAATATACCTGGAATCTCTATTTCCTCACACCCGGCGAAAGCTATCTCGGAGCAAATGCAGTTGTAGATGCTCATAACGGAAAGCTTATAAGCTACAATGCAGAGCTTCCCTATGTTTATCATTACACCGAATTTGATATTGAAATTCCCGAAATCAGAATTTCAAAGGACGAGGCTGTGGGCATTGCTTCGGAATTTATAAAGAGACACGAGCCCGAAAAGGCTGAAAGCGTTGTATTTTCAAGCGAGGGTACATATGCTCCCATGAAGTATGTTGAAAATGCCGACGGCTCAACCACTCCCATATACAGAGCTTCAAGACTCAGTTTTGTAAGACAGAACGAGGGTGTTGACTTCACATACAACAGCTTCAGAGTGGGTGTTGACTATGCGACAGGCAAAATCACAAGCTACAATCTTACATGGTTTGATGACGTTGAATTTGAATCCCCAAAGGATGCAATAAGTGCTAAAGACGCCCTTATGGCACTTTATGAAAACAACGGCTTTGGCATAAACTATGAAATTAACAGAAACTACACCTACATTGACGGTGTTGTGAATTCCACAAGCTACGAAACTTATACCCGTGCCGTTTACTCCCTTTACGCTCCAGAGTCCTCGGTTGTAAGAGCTGTTGACGGAAAGCTCATTGACTACAGCGGTGAAGAAATCACCTCCGACGGATTTACAGGCGAATACAACGACATTTCGGGACATTGGGCAGAAGATACTATAAACAGATTCGTCTGGACAGGCTACGGTCCCGAGGGCGACAAATTCAATCCCAATGAAAATATCACGGGAAAAGACTTTGTTTCTCTCTGCGAAACCCTGAGAATCTACGGCGACAGCGAGGAAATCATGAAGGCTGAGTCGCTTTTGAGAATGGATGCGGTAAGACTCATTATTGACTATCTCGGCTACGGCAAGATAGCGGCTCTCAAAAATGTTTTCATCACAGACTTTGCCGACAATTCCGACTTTTCTGACAGCGATATCGGATATGCCGCAATCGCAAGAGGCTTTGGTCTTATCGAGGGTGACGGCGAAAACTTCAGACCCTACGACGTACTCACAAGAGCAGAAGCCGTAACAATTGCAGAAAATGTGATTGAGCTTGGTCTTATCGACTGAATGACAAATTAAAGGTGTGACACCGTTGTTTTATTCAGCGGTGTCACTTTTTTTGCTTTTTTCATCTATTTATCACATTAATTACAATAATATTTCAAAAACATATTGTAAAATAGTTTCGTAAGTTAGGGAAACACTAATTATGTATGTTACGAAAGGAGCGTATATAAATGACAGATAAAGAATTCGGCTCTGAAATGTTCAGCGAAAACGAAAATGATGTCTCGGCAGAGGCAAATGAAAATACTGTCCCTGAGGACAAAGAGATTTCGGACATATCAGAAGCAACACAGGATACAGAAACCAATGTCAAAGAAGCAGCAGAAAGCATACCCGCTATCGAGGCGGAATTTGAGGAAACTGCAGATAGTAACGAGGATACTCCTGCAAAGGTTACGGAAGAAATCAACGACGAGGTTGTTGAGGCTTCCTCGGAAGAAGTTTCCGACAGCATTCCCGAAAACGGCTATGCAGGCGGAGTTTACTATACAAAAAATACAGATGACGGCGTCACAAACGGTTACGAATGGGACGCAAGCAAAAAAGAGGAAACTCCCGAAAAGCAAAAAAAGACAAAAGACAAATCCGACAAAGGCTTTAAGATTTTCATCGGTGCTACACTCTCGATTTTCACGCTTTCGGTTGTTGCCCTTGCAATAATGGCGGCAAGCTACGCCTTTGACGGTAAGGCAAACAATTCCTCGGCAGCAAACTTTTCCAACAACAAAACCACTCCCGAAATCTATGACTACAGCGGTGTCACCTTGGACAACCCGAATTTCGTAGCCTTTGATTTCAAGGACCGCGAGGGACAGATTCTTTCAATACCCGAAATTGCGGCAAAGTGTACCCCCTCATCTGTGGGCATTGTCTCTGAGGTTGAAACAACAGCCTACGGCGGATTCTTCTCATTCGGTCCGTCAACACGTATAGCGGAGGCATCAGGTTCGGGATTTATTTACAGTGCCGACGGTTACATCATTACAAACCATCATGTAATTGAAGGCGCAAACAAGGTTACTGTTATACTTTCCGACAACAAGGAATTCGAGGCGGAAATTATAGGCTCGGACAGTCTTTCAGACATTGCGGTGCTTAAAATCACGCCCGACGAAAGCACAAAGCTCATTCCCATGGAAATAGGCAATTCCGACGAGCTTGTTGTGGGCGAAGGGGTTGTGGCAATCGGATGTCCCGCAGGCGTTGAGTTTATCGGCACGGTTACGGACGGTATTGTATCTGCCATCAACAGAAACGTTGAACTCACCGACTCCTACGGCACAGTTCAGAAGACAATGACACTTATCCAGACAAATGCCACAATCAATCACGGAAACTCCGGCGGTCCCCTTATCAACTCCCGCGGTCAGGTTATCGGCATCAACACCTTGAAGCTTTCCTCCGACTACGAGGGTATCGGCTTCTCAATCCCAATGAGCGGTGCGCTTCCCATTATCTCTCAGCTTATTGAGCACGGCGAGGTAATCGAAAGAACCGAGGACGACTTTGCATACGGCAAGGGTATTATCGGTATCAACGGATCGGCAATCTCCGAGGATGAAGCAGAATACTACGGTATTCCGCAGGGCGTACTTGTTGTTCAGATAAGCAAGGGAGGCTCTGCCTCAAATGCAGGTCTCAGACGCGGCGACATCATCACCCACTACAACGGTCAGAAGGTTGAAACGGTAGACGACATCAACCGTCTCAAGGGCTCTGCCCGTGCAGGTACAGAGGTAACGCTTACCGTTTACCGCGACGGCGACGACGGCAAGGGCGAAACGCTTGACATCACCTTCAAGCTTGACGCGCAGGAATAAACACTGTGAAAGACATCGGAACACTCCGGTGTCTTTTTTGTTCTCTGTGATTGACTTTTATATTCTATGGGAGTATAATAAAAAGAGAATTATTTTTTCGAGGTAAAAGATGTATTTTGATACCCACACCCACACAAAACACTCCTGCGACTCGCAAAAAGAGCCGGAGGATGCAATAAAGGCGGCAATTAAAAACGGTCTTTCGGGCATTGCAATAACCGACCATTCCGACCTTCGATTATTCTACGACTACAACATTCCCTTTGAGCTTCCCGAATCGGGCAAGGATGCCGACAGGCTGAGGGAAAAGTACAAAGGTCAAATCAAGGTTTTTTCGGGGATTGAAATAAGCGATGCGGCAATACCCATATATAAGGACAGGCTGAATGAAGCCTTCAACTTCCACGACTACGACATTCTGCTTGCCAGCGCCCACATCGTTGACCTTGACGGAAGAATGTGCGAGTTTTCAAGCACCGACTTTTCAGGCTTTGACACACGCACATTAGAGCGTCTTATGGAAATATACTTTGAATATATGCTGAAAACGGTATATGAGCATCAATTCTCGTCTCTTTGTCATGTTACCTATCCTTTAAGGTACATCAACGGTGCATACGGCAAGGGTCTTACACTCGACAAAAATATAAAGCGGATTGAAGAAATATTCAAGGTTATCATAGACAGAAACACGGCTCTTGAAATCAACACAGCCAAGTGCAACCCCGAAACTCCATATGCTTTCTGTCCCGAGAAGGAGCTTCTTGAACTTTACATTTCCCTTGGCGGCAAGATGTTCAGTCTGGGCTCGGACAGCCACATTGCAGGCAGCGAAGGAAGGGGCTTTAAGCAAGCGGCAGAGTTTCTGAAACAACACGAGATTTACGGCTGTTACTATTTCAAGAAAAAACAGCCTGTATACTACGAAATCTGAGGGAGGAAGTAAAAAATGTACACGGTAAGTCCTTCGACAATAAAATACGCTGACAGTCTTGCCGTAGAAAAATACGGCATTGCCGACATTACACTCATGAAAAATGCGGCAAAAAGCTGTTTTGAATACATTTACCCAAAGCTTTCTTCAAACGACAGAATTGCCGTAATCTGCGGAAAAGGCAACAACGGCGGAGACGGTTATGAAATTGCACGCATACTCAAAAAAGAATGGTTTGACGTGATAGTTATAAATGTGTTTGACTGCGAGCCGAACACAGAAACATCAAGAACAGTTTACAATGCATGTAAGGCAGAAGGGGTAAGCATTGTCCCCTTCAGCCAATGGGAAGCAGTCTTGGGCCATGCCACCGTTATCATCGACGCCCTTTTCGGTGTCGGATTTTACGGAAGCATAAGTGAAAATGACGAAATCGGAAGAATGCTTTGCTTCTGCAACAGACAGAACGCCTTAAAGATTGCTATCGACACCCCATCGGGCATAAACTCTGCCGACGGCAGATGCAATGGTATCTCGTTTACGGCAGACTTTACCGTTACAATGGCTTACATCAAAACAGGCATGCTGTCCTACCCTGCAAGGGAATACTGCGGTGAAATTCTGATTGCCGACATAGGATATCCCAAAGAGCTTTGCGAGGAAGTGGAAAAGGATGCAATTGTTGCAGACGACAGCTATATAAAAGACAATATTCCCAAAAGAAAAAGCAACACACACAAGGGAAGCTTCGGAAGGCTTCTTATGTACTGCGGAAGTCCCGAAATGACAGGTGCTGCCGTGCTTTCCGCAACTGCCGCAATCCGTTCGGGCGCAGGACTCGTCAACATTGCAAGGGACAGAGAAACAATAAAAATACTGCAGACGCACCTTATTGAGCCTATATTCTCGGTTCTTTCGGGCAATCCCGAAGCAGAGGTCATAACGCTTTGCGAAAAGGCTTCGGCAACCCTTATCGGCTGCGGAATGGGACAGGCTGAATGCGACAGAAATGTACTCTACTCACTTATAAAAAATGCAAATTGCAATTTAATTATTGATGCAGACGGTATAAATCTCCTGTGTGAGAATAAACTTATATTAAAGGAAGCCGTCAAAACACCAATCATCACACCCCACCCCATGGAATTTGCAAGACTTTGCAGAAAAAGCGTAAGCGAAGTCCAGAGTGACCGAATAAATCTTGCAAAGGAATTTGCCAAGGAATACGGCTGTGTTGTTGTACTTAAAGGCGCCGGCACGGTAATTGCTTCTCCCGACGGACGTCTTGCAATCAACACAAGCGGAAATCCCGGTCTTTCAAAGGGCGGCAGCGGTGATGTACTTGCAGGTCTTATATCTTCGCTTGTATGTCAGGGCGTTGAAGCCTTCAAAGCTGCCGTGATTTCGGTATATCTTCACGGAAAGGCAGCAGATATTCTCAAAGAAAAAATCGGAGAATACGGGCTTATTCCGTCGGATTTACCCATGGAGATTGCAAAACTGCTTCCTTAATTCTCATTAAGGATGATGACCTATCATTTTTTCAAAATCAAAGCTTTTACTCCTCATTTTTGCAATAACACTTTGTCTTGCCTCTTGCAACAGTGACTCTTTTTCAAGGGAACTGATTATCGAGAAGCTATACCTCCCCTACACGGCAGAGGCGGACTTTATCTTCTCCGACGGAGAAAGCAACTCTCAGGGAAAAGCAAGCATTGTAAAAAGCGACATAACCACCCTCACCTTTCTCGAGCCGGAGGGCTACAGCGGAATATCAGTGAAAAGCGATGCTGCCGGAAACGAGGATGTTTTCAGCTTCGAGCTGTCAGGCATTCCTGCAACGGTTCCCAAATCCATAGCAGGAGATTTGTCGCTGATGTTTTCACTTTTCACAGACATTTTTCCGCAGAAAATCGACACACTTGAAAAGGACAGCTTTTCTCTTTCGGGAAAGGTCAATGATGCCGGCAACGAGCTGGCGGAGGTTTTCTTTACAGAAAACAACCTCAGTTACCGTATCTGCTACGACAGACGAAGCGGCATTCCCTACTCCTTTGATGCAGGAAACGAAAAGGTTTCGGTGAGCATTGTAATAAACAACTTTAAGCCAACAAAAATACAAGAATAAAGCAGGAATTAAAATGAATTTTGAAACAAAGACGCTTAAAACCTGGTGCAGCGTGGATCTTAATGCCATTGCACACAACTACAATCACACAAAAAGCAAAACCGACTCAAGAATCATCTGTGTTATAAAGGCAAATGCATACGGTCACGGTGCCGTACCTGTCGCAAGACGTCTTGTCAAGGAAGGCTGTGACTTTTTTGCAGTATCCTCCATTGAGGAAGCACTTGAGCTTCGATATGGCGGTATAAAATGTGACATTCTGATTTTCGGATACATTCTTCCCGAAAGAATACCCGAAGCTGTGGAAAACGACATTTCCTTCGCCCTTGCTTCTTGTGAATTCGCCTCAGTTTTGTGCTCCATTTCGCTTCCTAAAAAGGCAAAGGTTCACATAAAGCTTAACACCGGCATGAACAGAACAGGTTTTAACATCTGCCACAGCAGAGGCTACGAGGATTTGAAAAAAGCTCTTGTTCTGATAAAAGCAAGTGACAATGTTTCCGTCGAAGGTGTTTTCTCGCACTTTGCAAAGGCAGAGAACGACAGAGCCTTCTCAGACAAGCAGTGGGGATATTTTGAAAATGCTGTTGACTTTATCAAGAAAGAAGGCATTTCGCCATCGCTTCTTCACATATGCAACAGTGCGGGAACAGCAAACTATCCTGAAAAGCATCTTAATGCAGTAAGGCTTGGAATTAATCTGTACGGCTGTGAGGCAAATGACGCCTCGTATATTCAGGCAATGGAATTCTGCACAAGAATTGTTGATATACATACTATTTCCGAAGGCGACGGCGTAAGCTACGGTCTTGACTTTATTGCCGACAGAAAAATGAAGATTGCCGTTATCGGTGCAGGTTATGCCGACGGTATCTTCAGATGTCTCTCCGACGGCAAGGGATACGTTCTTATCGGCGGAAAGAAATGTCCCATTCTCGGCAGAGTCTGCATGGACATGACAATGGTTGACATAAGCAGCGTAGAAAACGCAAAGGTCGGCGATGTTGTTACAATCTGGGGAAAAGAGCTTCCCACAGAGGAGCAGGCAAAGAATGCCGGTACCATCAGCTATGAGCTTATGTGCTCGGTAGCCCCGAGAGTTAAGAGAGTTTACGGATAAGCATGTTTTTAAAGACGGCGTAAGTCGTCTTTTTATATTGCTTTATAACAAAAGAAAATATAAAACATCCAAAATAATAACATTTTTTTATACAGGATTTTTTGGTAAAATATAATTGCTGAATCCTAAAACGAACAGGAGGAAAAATATGAAAGAAAAGATTTATTCGTTGCTTGAAGACATCAGAGCTTTAAGCACAAAGAATCACGAAGAATACACACTTCCCGACAACGTTTTCTACCTCAACGACACAGACATCCTCTGTCTCGAAAGACACGGCGGTGAGTCAAGATACCCTTATGAAATGGACGGTCTCAATCTCTGGGTACATTCCACAGGTCACGTATGTGCAAATGAAAGCAATTTTGTTATCTTCCGTACAGCTTCCCAGCAAGAAGAACCCTCGGTTGAATTCTGGGGCGGTATCAAAAAAAACGGCGAATGGGTACCCGTTTCCATTACAGGTGCCACAAAGCAGCTTTATGAGCCTATAAAGATTGAAAGATATCTTGTATACACAAAAAGATGTGCATACTACATTGCAGAAACCGATGAATGCATCTTCTCTGTCCGTGTAAACATCACAAGCGAAAAGAAGATAAATTTCCTTGTATCCGCAATCAACAAGACAGATAAAGACATTGAAGTAAAGCTCACAAGCTACATTGATCCCCTTGTAAGATACTCCAACAACGAGGACAGCTGGTGTTTTTGGAACAGACACGGTTTTATTAAGGAAAACGGCTCCTTCAAGATTGTCAGAATCCCCAGCCCCGAAGGTACAGACGTGACTTTACAGACAAACTGTGCTGTAGTAAACAAGGTAATACTTGCAAGTGACTACTCCGTACAGTCCACAGCATCAAAGGCTGACTTTTTCGGTGCTTCCGGTCACTGTCTTTTCAATTCCCTTTGTTTAAGAAGCGGTAAATTTGAACACGTTTCCGAATCCGTAAATACCGTAAGTCTTCCTGCGGCATGCGACATTATTACACTAAAACTCGCATCAGGACAGGAAGCACTCTGCGACTATCTTGTTTCAGCCGTTCACGACGAAGCATCGGCTGACGCACTTGTGGGCATGGTGCCCGACCTTTCGGTTATTGATGAAGACCTCATGGCTCAGGAAAAGGCAGAAGACGAGCTTCTTTGTAATCTCACACTCGAATTCGGAAAACTAAAGGGTATTGATCTCAACAACAAGGTGTTCAACAGATTTGTAAAGAACATACAGAAGCAGGTTTCCTTCTGTGCCCTTGGCAAAAACTATGTGGGCGAGCTACTCGGTGTTCGTGGCGTATTCCAGCAGCTTACATCCACAAGTCTCTGGAACACAAAGAAGGTAAGAGAAAAGATTGTCAAGGCTCTCAACTTTATTATGGACACAGGCAGAAGCCCGAGACAGTTCTCTGTTCCTCCGACAGACGACATCATCCCAAAGTTTGACATTCGTCAGTTTATCGACCAGGGGTTATGGGTAATTGAAACGCTTCACAAGTACATTTCCCTTACAGGCGACTACACAATCCTCGACGAAATGTGTTCCTACTACACCATCATCGACGAAAAGAAGGACCTTTACAATAAGAGTGACATCAGGGATTCTGTTCTTGACCACCTTGTTCGCATCACAGACTATCTCGTTTCCAACATCGACGACAGAACAGGCTGTCTCAAGATTCTCTATGGCGACTGGAACGACTCGCTTCACGGTCTCGGTGCAAGCCTTGACGGCAAGAGCGAATTCGGTACAGGTGTCAGCATAATGGCAACACTTCAGCTTTACAAGCTTCTTTCTGAAATGGTTGAAATTCTCACAGCCGTTAAGAAGTATGATGATAAGATAACATCCTACGCCGAAAGAAGAATCTCCATTGCCGAAAGCCTCGAAAAGCATGCATTCCAGCTTGACGGTACACGACGCCACATTCTCCACGGCTGGGGCGACAAGGGTGCTTACAACGTAGGTTCACTCTGCGATACAGACGGACAGATGCGTTACGGTGCAAATGCCTACTCCTTCTGGTGTATCTGCCACATGATTGACAGAGATCTTACTCTTAAGAAGGATATTCTTACAGCATACGATGCACTTGATTCCAAGTACGGCGTAAAGACCTTCGACAAGCACTTCCCCAAGGGAATGACAGGTGTCGGAAGAATTGCAAACCTTACACCCGGTACTCACGAAAACGGTGCTACATACATCCACGCAACAATGTTTGCTGTTATGGCACTCTTTATCATAGGCGAGGGCGAAAGAGCATGGGAACAGATTTTCAAAACACTTCCCATTACTCACAAGACTGTAACAAAGACACCATTTGTAATGCCCAACTGTTACTACTACAACGAGGACTACAAGCTTGACGGTCAGTCGGCAGGCGACTGGTACACAGGCAGCGGTGCGGTGCTTATGAGATGTATTATTGAGCACGCAATGGGCTTCCTTGCATATCCTGAAGGACTCAAAGTCGCTCCTCCCAACTATATGCCCTCCGATGAAGTTACAATGAAGATTTTCTTAAAGAACAGCAACATCACCTTCAAGTACACAGACAAAGGCACAGGCAAGAGAGAATACTTTGTCAACGGAGTAAAGAGAGATATGCTCTTTGACGAAGTTTCGAGCAGTCAATACATCTGGCTTGATAATAATGAAATCTCAGGCGATATGGTTATTGAAGTTAAAGACTAAAAACAACAACAGTTTAAAAGCCGCAACCTATTGGTTGCGGCTTTTGTTTTATTCTTCTGTGGTGTCTTCGGAGGGCTGCTTAAGAGTCTGTTCGTCCTCTTCCTTTTTCTTGACCGTGAACTTATGGGATTCGGAGCTGTTATTTTCCTTTGCTTCCTCTGCTTCCTTTTCCTTCTGTTCATTGAGTTCCTTCTGCTGTTCGTTTTCGGCATCGCTCTTTTTGTTCTGGCTTTCTGCGATTGCCTCTACCGCCTCAACTACAGGCTCGTCGGTTTCCATAATATACTTGAACTGGTCTTCGTCCATAATTTCGTGATCAATCAGGTATTCGGCTGTGAAGTTGAGCTTATCCCTGTTGTTATTGAGAAGCTCTTCTGCCTTCTTATACGCCTTTTCGACAATTCCTCTTACCTCTGCGTCAATATCTGCCGCAACCTTTTCGGAAAAGTCGCGTGTTGAGCCGAAGTCTCTGCCAAGGAATACTTCCTCATGTCCCGTACCGTAAACGATGGGGCCGAGAAGCTCGCTCATGCCGTACTTTGTAACCATACCGCGTGCCATCTTGGTTGCTCTCTCAATATCATTGGAAGCACCTGTGGATATATCGCCGAAAACAATGGCTTCGGCAACACGTCCGCCGAGAAGAGATACGATTTCCTCTTCCATTTCACGCTTTGTCATATACATCTTATCTTCCGTGGGAAGCGAAAGCGTATATCCGCCGGCTCTGCCTGCGGGAATAATTGAAATCTGATGAACATTATCCTGAGTTTCAAGAAGCTGTGTGATAACTGCATGACCTGCTTCATGGTAGGCTGTCAGCTTCTTTTCTCTGTCGGAAATAATCTTGGACTTCTTCTTGGGACCTACAATCGTTTTGATTGTTGCCTCCTCAAGCTCTGTCATGCCGATAAGGTGTTTACCCTTTCTCGCCGAGAGAAGTGCCGCTTCATTGAGAAGGTTGGCAAGGTCTGCACCCGTAAAGCCTGCCGTTGTCTTGGCAAGAGTCTTAAGGTCAACGTCCTTTTCAAAGGGTTTATTTCTTGCATGAACCTTTAAGATTTCTTCTCTGCCCTTGATATCGGGGTAGTTTACGGTAATCTGTCTGTCAAATCTGCCGGGTCTTAAAAGTGCGGGGTCAAGAATATCAGGGCGGTTTGTTGCCGCAATTACTATAATTCCGTCGTTATTTCCAAAACCGTCCATTTCGACAAGAAGCTGGTTGAGTGTCTGTTCTCTTTCATCATGTCCGCCGCCGAGACCCGCACCGCGGTGTCTGCCCACGGCGTCGATTTCATCAATGAAAATGATTGCATTCTGGCTCTTTTTTGCTGTATCAAAAAGGTCTCTGACACGGGAAGCACCGACACCGACATACATTTCAACAAAGTCAGAACCGGAAATGGAATAGAAAGGAACATTCGCCTCACCCGCAACCGCCTTCGCAAGAAGTGTCTTACCTGTACCGGGAGGGCCTACGAGAAGCACGCCTCTCGGAATCTTTGCACCGAGCTTTGTGAACTTTGCGGGATTCTTCAAGAATTCAACAACCTCCTGAAGTTCTTCCTTTTCCTCATCGGCACCTGCAACGTCTGTAAAGAGAACCTTGCTCTTTTCATTTGTTCCCAGCTTTGCACGGCTTTTGCCGAAGGAATTGATTTTTCCTCCCTTTCCGCCTGCCGCCTGATTCATTATAAAAATCCAGAGCCCAATGAATACAATTATTATGATTATATACGGTAAGAAGCTTACCCACCACGGGAAGTCAACCGGTTCTTCATAATGGAATTCTGTTATGATACCGTCTTTCTTCTGCTCGAGTATAAGTTCCTTCAAATCCTTTTCAAAGATTGCAAGGTCTCTGAGCCTGAAGGATATATCCTTGCCGTCCTTTGTGGAAAGCTCAAGGGTGTTATCGTTCTTTACAGTAAAAGAATCTACCTTTTCATTCTGGAACAGCTCAACGATTTCGCTGTACTGCATTTTTTCATCCTCAACGGGACCTAAAAGCGCCGAGCTTACAACCAGCATTCCCACTATAAGGATAATATAAAAAATTATTACTTTGCCGTTATTCTTCATTGAAGTAACATCACTCCTTGGTATCTATGTTGTGCGGTAAAGGGCAACTGTCACCTTTACATTTCTTTCGTCATTCTTTTTGCAAACATCGTTTGTTGCAACAGACGGGATAAGCAGGATTTCTTCATTCAGGCAGACAAACGGAAGCATATATCTTTCCTTTTCGGAAAAATCCGAGGAAACAAAAAGACGCTTTACGCTTTTATTCATTCTGCCGCTTAAAATCTTATCACCTATCTGCCTGTTACGGACACGAAGCACACGGGGTATTGTATCAAAATACAAATAATCCTCGGTGTACTTTTTGTAAACAATTTCATTATTTTCAAGTGTTTTCGGAATGTCTTTATTTCCGTCAAAGCTTATATACAATGCGTACGGATTTTCTTCAAAAAATACCGTTCCCTCACCTGCTTCAACATCAAAGTCAAGTGTCTTTGCCTTGCCTCTGTCATCCTTTTCAAAACCGAGTTTTCCTCTTGACAGCCTTGCACAAAATCCATCCGGCAGTGAAACGCACGTTTTTTTGCCGTCATATGCATATATCTTTTCCAAGAGCTGTTTTGTGTGCATTTCGGGAAGTATCTCATCCGAATGCTTCGCAAAAAGCCTTATTACCACCCTTGAAAGTATACTTTCATGAAGCTTTGACAGCTTACCTATATCATCCGTAAGATTCTCATTTGCCATATCCGAAAGATACTCTTCGTCTTTTCTGCAAAGTCCGGATGTTCTTGCGAGGGCACTTTCTACAGACGGATTGATATTCCGCAGAAGAGGCATTATCTCATTTCTGATATAGTTTCTTGTGTAATCGGTATCGCAATTGGTGGAATCTGTTACATGGTCCTGATTCATTGCCGCAAGATACTCTTCAATTTCGTGCCTTTGGGAATAAATAAGCGGTCTGATTACGGTAACTCCGTCGCAAAGGCTTCTTTTGGGAGGGATTCCGCAAAGTCCTTTCAGTCCCGTGCCGCGCACAAGGTTAAAAACAAGTGTTTCTGCGTTATCACATGCATTATGTGCCGTCGCAACATGGGAAATTCCATACTTTTTACAGATTCTCCCAAATGCACGGTATCTTTCGTTTCTTGCGCAAAGCTCCAGAGAAGTGCCGCTTTCCTTTGAAAGAGACGGAACATCCACCCTCTCGCAAAAAAACTCAACACCGAGCTTTTTACACAAAACTCTTGCAAATTCCTCATCCCTGTCGGCTTCCTCTCCCCTTATCATATGATTTACATGCAAGGCGTAGAGTGTGAAGCTGTATTTTTCGGACAGTTCTTTCAAAACAAGCAAAAGGCTTGTGGAATCTGCACCGCCCGAAAGACCGACGAGGATTTTTTCACATCCCTCAAAAAGACAGAAATCCGTATTTGCTCTATCTATTTTTTCCTGAAAACTCAAAGTTATGTTATTACTGTTCATGAGTATTATCAAGGGTTGTGAACTTTGTGAACTGTGCGAACCAGCCAAGGTCTACCTTACCCATTGAGCCGTGTCTGTTCTTTGCGATGTTACAGGTTGCAACATTCTGCTTATCGGGGTCGTTCTGGTAATAGTCACGGGACAGGAACATAACAATATCCGCATCCTGCTCGATGGCACCCGAGTCACGAAGGTCAGAAAGCATCGGAGGCTTATCTGTTTTTTCAGGACCTCTTGAGAGCTGAGAACAAACGATAACCGGTACTTCCAGTTCCTTCGCCATAAGCTTCAAGTTTCGAGAAATATCCGAAACTTCATTTACTCTGTTATCTGTTTTCTTGTCCGACTGCATAAGACCGAGATAGTCGACAACCACAAGACCTAAGTCATCGACGCGTCTGAGCTTTGATTTCATTTCGGATACCGTAATGTTTGCAGTATCGTCAAGTAGGATATTTGTCTGAGAAAGCACACCCGAAGCACGGGCAAGCTTTACCCATTCATCCTCAGTAAAATTACCCGTTCTGAACTTTGTTGCGTCAATAAGCGCCTCAGACGAGAGCATTCTCTGCACAAGCTGTTCACAGGACATTTCAAGCGAGAATACAACAACCTTCTTTTTTGTTCTCACCGCAACCTGAGTTGCGATATTAAGACAAAAACTTGTTTTACCGACACCGGGACGTGCGGCAACAATTATAAGGTCGGATTTACCCATACCGATAAGGAGTTTATCGATATCGCTGAAATATGTGGGTGTTCCGAGTGCCTCTGCACCGTTTTTCTGCAGGTCATCAAGGTACTTATAGTTGGACATAATAACATCCTTGATAGGCACAAGTCCTTTTGTTTCTCTCTTTTCGGCGATATTGAAAATGAGCTGTTCGGATCTGTCAAGAATATCCGCTGTGTCTCCTTCGCCTGCATATGCAAGTCTTGAAATCTCGGAAGAAGCCTCGATAAGCTTTCTCAAAAGCGACTTTTCCTTGATGATTCTCAGATAATCGGGGAGATTTGCCATTGACGGCACAGACTGGGCAAGAAGGGCAACATAGTTCTTTCCTCCGGCGTCGTCGTAGGTGCCGCTTTTTACAAGCTCATCTACAAGCGTTACAACGTCGATTGTATTATTTGAGAGGAACATCTCGCGCATTGCCTCATAGATAACCCTATGCTGTTCAAGATAAAAGTCCTCTGCATGAATGGCGTTTGCCACCTCTCTGATTCTTTCGGGGTCGAGAATGATTGCACCCAGAACAGACTGCTCTGCCTCAAGCGAGAAGGGAACCTTATTTAAATTTTCTTCCGTTAAAAAAACGTCAGCCATTGTTTATCAGTCCTTATTTGCGATAAGCACATTGAGCTTACCTGTAATTTCGGGGTGAAGCTTTACATCAACGGTATGTGTACCGAATGTCTTTAAGGCATCTGCAAGAACGATTTTTCTCTTGTCTACCTCAATTGAGAACTGCTTCTGGAGTTCTTCTGCAATTTCCTTGTTTGTTACAGAGCCGAAGAACTTATTGTCGGCACCTGCTGCCATATAGATTTTAACAACAATGCTTTCAAACTTTTCAGCTGTTTCTTTTGCAGCCTGTCTTTCAAGCGCTTCTCTTCTCTTTTTTGCCTCTTCCTTATTCTTCAAATCGTTAAGAACAGCCGCATCAACTTCGCAGGCAAGCTTCTTTGGAAAAAGGAAATTTCTTGCATATCCGTCGGATACGTTGATAACATCGCCCTTCTTGCCCTGTCCTTTAACATCGTTCAAAAGTAATACTTTCATTTATGTGTACCTCCGTTTAAAGTATTATAGTCCTATTCTAATATACATTACCACAAAACAAGTACAAAGTCAATAAAATCAATTAATAAATAATGTAAATAAAAATGAGTTTAACTATTGATAATTATGTTTTTTTCTGCTATAATGTAATGTGATAAAATAGTATTTGTATGCAAAGGAGAAGCAAGGGCTATGTTAGTTTATCTAAAGTCAGTATTTTACGGAATCATTCAGGGACTTACGGAGTTTTTACCCGTATCAAGTTCGGGACACCTGGCAGTATTTCAGAACGTTTTCGGTTCTGTGGGCGTTCCCGAGGTTACCTTTACTCTTCTCTTACATGTAGGAACACTGGCGGCGGTACTTCTTGTATACTACAAGGACGTAATTGAGCTTATAAAGAGCTTCTTCTCAGTTCTGAAAAAAATTTTTACGGGCAAGTTCAAATTCAGCGGGCTTAACGACGGAGAAAAATTCTTCTGCTTTTTATTCGTTGCACTCATTCCCTTGGTTCTCGGTGCGGTGCTTGAAAATGCAGTCGAGTTCCTTTCGGGATATACATTTGCTGTCGGCATTCTCTGGCTGATAAACGGTTTAATCTTTATCCTGTCGGAAAACGCAGCGGTAAAGCAGCGGGACTTTTCTGAAATAAAGCCAACTGACGCTTTCAGAGTAGGATTTTTCCAGCTCTTTGCAATTCTCCCCGGCATTTCCCGTTCGGGCATGACAATAACAGGCGGCGTGCTTCACGGCTTCAAGAGAGAGTTTGCGGTTAAGTTTTCCTTTATTCTCTCCATCCCTGCAATTCTCGGCTCAACTTTAATAACACTTCTCAAGGACTGGAACGAAATCTCCTTCGACTCCTCCCTTGGTATTATACTTGCAGGTGTTGCGGCGTCCTTCATTTCGGGACTCCTTGCAATAAAGCTATTGCAGTACATATCACAAAAACACAACTTCAAGGTATTTGCTTACTACTGCTTTGCGGCAGGCGTGTTCGCAATCGGCTACGACATTATCAGAGCAATCATTCTCTAAAAAAGACGTAATAAAACGGAGGACATAATTTTGGCGGCAAAAAACAACTCTAAAAAACAGTCAACATCAAAAAAGGGCTCACCAAGACAGCTCGAGCTTTCGGAAAACGCAAAGGTGAGACGTAAC
Source organism: Clostridia bacterium (assembly GCA_017620655.1). Taxonomy (GTDB): domain Bacteria; phylum Bacillota; class Clostridia; order Oscillospirales; family CAG-382; genus UMGS1387. The sequence goes on from JAGAUT010000046.1 coordinate 44,535, forward strand.
ATAAAAGAACTCAAGAAGCAACAGGACAAGGAATCCACCGTCATTTACAATATAATGCCGGGCATTCTCGGCTTCCTCGCCATATTCTTCATCATATGTCTTGTAATCAATCCTGAGAGCCTCGGCTTTTTAAGATATTTTATTGCTCTCTTCAAGGGGTTATTCTCCTGGGCAGTATGGCTCATTCCTGCATGCCTTGCCATCGAGGCGTACTTCTGGAAAAAAGACTATGTGGCTTCCAAGGTGACAAAAAAATGCATTTACGGTGCATGTCTTATTGTATTCTTCGGAGTTCTATGTCAGGTGATTTTCCATGCCCTCGGCAACGAAATCGACATCAATCCCATAAACCTCTATACAGACGCCCTGGACGGCAATTCAGCAGGTGCGATAGGCGGTCTTATCGGTGCATTCTTTATTAAATTTACCGGAATCGGTGCATGGTTTATCGCAATATTCGGTGTGCTTTTCTTCGGCTTTGCAATGTTCGGCATCATGCCTGCAGACATAGCTGTATTCTTCAAGCACAAAATTGACGTATTCTTTTACAACAGAAACTTGAAGAAGCAGGAGGAGCTTGAAGAAGCTCTGAGAGCCCAGAACGAAAAGAAGAAGAAAAAGCTTTCCGAAGTCAAGGAAAAGGATGCCCTTGAAGAAGAAAACGACTCAAAGGACATGAGACGAAGACGTGCATTCATCATTGACGAAGATGAAGAAATCGGTGTTGACGAGGATGAGGTTCTTCCTCCCGAGGAAATCAAGCCCGCACTTTCCGAAGAAGAGGAAACCATCCCCTACGGCACGGAAGAAAACGGCATGGTTGACATTAACATCTTTGACGAAATCAAGGAAGAAAACACAGAAAAGGCGGCTGAAATTGCCTCTGGAACCACCCTTCCCGACTCCGTTCAGGATGCCACACACACAGACCTTGCAGAAATATTCACAGATGATGCCTCCATTGCCATTGCAGGCGAGCAGTCCTCTGCGGCAGTACTTGACGGCGAGGAAGTCGTGACAGAAAAAATCGAGGGAGAACTCGATGAGGAAAATGAATCGCTTCACGTCACTCCCGAACCTACCGTTGAGGAGGTTTACCACTTCCCGCCCATCAATTTCCTTACCCCCGACCCCAACCCATCCACCTTTGCGGTAACAGACGAGCTTAAACAGACAAGCATAAAGCTTGTTGACACCCTTAAAAACTTCGGCGTGAAAACCAAGATCATGAACATATGCTGTGGTCCTACCGTAACAAGATACGAGCTTCAGCCGGAGGTCGGCGTAAGAGTGCGTTCAATCGCAAACCTTTCCGACGACATTGCCCTTCACCTTGCAGCAAACGGCGTAAGAATCGAGGCACCCATTCCCGGCAAGGATGCTGTCGGAATTGAGCTTCCCAACAAGACGGTTTCAACCGTATATCTCAGAAACCTTATTGAAAGCTCTGCCTTTGAAACCCAGAAGAGCAAGCTTACTGTTGCCCTCGGCATGGACGTTGCAGGAAGCCCTGTGTTCATGAACATCGAAAAGATGCCTCACCTTCTAATCGCCGGTGCTACGGGTATGGGTAAGTCTGTTTGTATAAACACATTCATTGTCAGCATGCTTTACAAGGCAAGACCTGACGAAGTAAAGCTTATTCTTATCGACCCTAAGAAGGTTGAACTTTCAATATACAACGGTCTTCCCCATCTGCTTGTCCCTGTCGTAAGCGACCCCAAGAAGGCAGCAGGCTCACTTGCATGGGCAGTAAACGAAATGGAACGCCGTTTCCAGCTCATTGAAGAAGTCGGCGTCAGAAACATTGACGGTTACAATGAAATCACAAAAGAAGACCCCGAAAGAGAATACATGCCCAAGATTGTCATTATTATCGACGAGCTTGCCGACCTTATGATGACGGCACGCGACGAAGTAGAAACATCCATCTGCCGTCTTGCACAGAAGGCAAGAGCTGCGGGTATGCACCTTGTTATCGGTACTCAGCGTCCTTCTGTTGACGTTATCACAGGTCTTATCAAGGCAAACGTTCCTTCTCGTATTGCATGTACTGTTGCTTCCCAGATTGACTCAAGAACAATTATCGACGTATCGGGTGCTGAAAAGCTCCTTGGCCGCGGTGACATGCTCTATGCGCCTGTAGGTTCCATGAAACCAACAAGAGTTCAGGGTTCATTCGTAAGCGAAAGAGAAATCGAAAACATTGTTGAGTTCCTGAAGAACGGCAAGAAGTACGAATACGATGCCGACATCATCGAAAGCATTGAAAGAGAAGCGGCTCGCTGCGGAGAAAAGAAGAAAGGCAGAGGCAGTGCTGATTCCGACGGAGACTTTGA
>JAGAUT010000047.1 GCA_017620655.1 Clostridia bacterium
AGGAGTTATTTAGCTATTGCGAAGCAATAATTTCGCTTTGCAGCTTGCTGCAAAATTTAGCCAAATCACTTTGCATCATTATTGTTCTGACTTGCCAAAAAGAAACGACAATTTTCGTATTGAAAATTGTCGTTTCCAGATAAGAGATAAAAGAGAATAGAGAAAAGATAAGGTAGTTTTGCTTGCGCAAAACATTGAATTGTATAAGGATTTATGATATACTATCATAAAGAAAGAAAAAATCAATATAAAGGAGAAAAAATGAAAACATATTCTGTAGTTCTACTGGGCGCCGGTAACCGCGGTGCGGCATATACAAACATCATGCTGAATTGTCCTGAAAAGTTTAAGGTGGTTGCTGTAGCTGAACCCGTAAAAGGCTGGCGGGATGCGATGCAGCGCAAACATAATTTGCCTGATGATATGTGCTTCAGTTCCTGGGAGGAGGTTTTATCAAAACCGAAGATGGCAGACCTTGTGCTGATTTGTATGATGGACGATATGCACTACGAGCCTGCTTTGAAGGCCATTGAATTAGGATATAATATCCTGCTGGAAAAGCCGGCAGCTCAGACAGCACAGCAATGTGTTGATATTGCTCTTGCTGCCGAGAAAAAAGGCATTAAGGTTTTGGTATGTCATGTGTTGCGGTATACGCCATTCTTTAAGAAGGTTAAGGAAATCATTATGGAGGGTACCATTGGTGATATCATGTCAATCATCCATGTGGAAGGGGTCGGCAATGTTCATCAAAGTCATAGTTATGTTCGCGGCAATTGGCATTGTGAAGCAGAAACCACACCCATGCTCCTGGCGAAAAGCTGTCATGATATCGATATCGTACAATGGCTAATAGATAAGCCGTGCAAAAAGGTACAGTCCTTTGGGGCGCTTTCCTATTTCAACAGTAAAAACGCTCCAGAGGGCGCGCCGGTTCGCTGTATTGACGGAGGATGTCCTATTGAGGATACTTGTCCTTACAACTCCAAAAAACTTTATTATGATGATAAGAATAACCGTTGGTACAGAAGTTCAAGCACCCGCGGCATTGCAAAGACAGACATACCGACAGACGAGGAGGTTATGACTGCGCTCCAAACAACTGATTACGGTTTGTGTGTATTTCACGCGAATAATGACGTTGTGGATCATCAAGTGGTTAATATGGAATTTGATGGCGGTTCAACGGTATCGTTTACTATGAATGCCTTTAACAAAGGTGGCAGGTACATCCGTATTTTTGGAACCAAGGGTGAGCTTTACGCGTATGCGAAGGATGCTGAAATTACAGTTTGTACTTTTGAGGATAGTCAGATACACAAAATATCCATTGACGCTGCGGATGAAAGTATTACGTCGGGACACGGTGGCGGGGATAGTGGCATTGTTCATGAATTGTATGATTACCTTAATGGAAACTATACCGGATATTGTGCAGCTGACATAAATATTTCAGTAAAAAATCATTTAATTGGATTTGCGGCAGAAAAGGCGCGCTGTTTGGGAAGTGTCGAAGATATTGATGAATTCTTCGGTGATTACGGTTTGATTAACGAATAGAATCTCTGTTGTATCTCGCAACATTACGCTGCAAAAAATGAAAAAATTTGTATCCATAATGTAGTCGAAAGTCAAAAGGAAGAGAATGTATTTCACATTCTCTTCCTTTTTTGTTCCTATCTTCAGGGACTCGAGCCAGAAAAGGGAGAGAAAGAAGAGAGCGACAAAGAAACAGTCCGGTGAACATCCGCGCCTTTTCTCCAAGCGAAGCGCGATAGATGAAAGCCCACCAAAAATCCTCGTTTGAAAAAACGGGGATTTTTACTTATTATCTTTTCACTATTCACTATTCATTAAATTCAGTTGTATACGAGGATTTTTGGAAAGTAATAAGTAATAGTGAATAAGGAAGAGGTCAATATTGCTTTGCTAATGCAAAGCTTATACCCGATAACGTTCACACAAACGTTGCTTTTGTGTAATACATTATAAACAAACTTGTAGTTTAATAATATAGGTTTGTGCTGTTGTGCACAAACCGAATTTCCCTGAAAATTGACGTTTTATGAGCCAAGAATCCGAGGATAAGACCCCTCGTTTTTTTGCGGCAAAAAATGAGTAAAAGGAAGTATAAATTATGAACACTTTGCTTTCAGTATCAATTGCTCTTCTCGGCGGTCTTTTGATGACAAGAGCATTTAAGCCCTTGAAATTACCGTCGGTTACGGCATACCTCATTGCAGGTGTGCTTATCGGCCCTTACTGCCTCGGTCAGCTCGGAGTCGGCGGTCTTGGCTTTGCAACAATGGCTGACGTTGAACACCTCGGCCTTATTTCAGAGGTTGCACTCGGCTTTATCGCCTTTTCCATCGGTAATGAATTCAGAGTCGATGAACTTAAAGTTATAGGTAAAAAGGCTTTTGTAATAGGTGTTTTCCAGGCACTTGTTGCGACACTTTTTGTAGATATTGCCCTCGTGGGTCTTCATTATCTGATGCCCGGAAAAATCAGCATTGCACAGGTGATAACCCTTGGTGCCATTGCAACAGCAACAGCACCTGCAGCAACCCTCATGGTTGTGCGTCAGTATAAGGCAAAGGGTCCCCTTACTGATTTACTTCTTCCCATTGTTGCCCTCGACGATGCTGTCGGTCTTATTGTGTTTGCCGTTTCTTTCGGTATTGCAAAGACACTCGGCACAGGTGTAATTGATACCGTTTCAATCATTGTAAATCCCCTTGTTGAAATCATTGCTTCTCTTGTACTCGGTGCAGTTATGGGCTGGCTTCTCACACAGCTTGAAAAGCTTTTCAACTCCAACACAAACCGTCTTAACATGACAATTGCATTTGTATTCCTTACGGTATCACTTTCAATGATTGATTTCCATATCGGTCCTGTACATGTAAGCTTTTCCTCACTTCTTGTGTGTATGATGCTTGGTACAGTTTTCTGCAACATCTGTCCTCTTTCACACGACCTTATGGAAAGAGCCGACAAGTGGACCAGTCCTCTCTTTGCACTTTTCTTTGTAATAAGCGGTGCAGAGCTTGAGCTTGGTGTGTTTGCAGATATGGCAGTAGTGATTATCGGTGTTGTTTATATTATCTTCCGTTGTCTTGGTAAGTACTTTGGTACCTATGCAAGTGCAAAGGCAACACAGTGTGAACCTAATATCTGCAAGTACCTCGGTATTACGCTTTTCCCGCAGGCAGGTGTTGCCCTCGGTATGTGTGCTATCGCAAGCGCAGAATTCGGTGAACCCGGTACTCTTATCAGAAATATTACACTCTTTGCCGTACTTGTTTATGAAATCTTAGGTCCTACGCTTACAAGATGGGCGCTTACTAAGGCGGGCGACATTCAGCCCATGACTCAGGAAGTCAAGGACAGACGTAAGACTAAGCTCGAAGCGGTAAAAAACAACGACAAATAACAAGTAATTAATCCGAACGCATAAGCGTTCGGATTTTACATAAATCAAGGTGTAGAAATGAAGAATAATAACAGCAGGCTTTTGTGGGCGTATGTTGTCAACTTTTTTGAAATTATACTTTTTTCTCTGCTTCTGGGAGCAGGTGGAGGCGTTTTGGGTGCAGCCTTTCATGCTTGCATAGATATTGCAACGGAGTGCAGACGGGAAAAACCATGGCTTCTTCTTTGCATGCCCGTCGGAGGTCTCATTATAGTAGTAATGTATAAGCTTCTGACATCAAAAGAAAAGATAAATACAGACCTTGTTATAAGCTCTCTTAGAGAAGAAAAAAGGATTCCCCTTGTGATGGTTCCGCTTATATTTGTAAGCACTGTCATTACACAGCTTGTCGGCGGCTCTGCCGGCAGAGAAGGCGCGGCACTTCAGCTTGGAGGAAGCGTCGGATATAACGTCGGAAGACTTTTTAAACTCAATTCCGATAAAACCCATGTGCTTATCATGACAGGAATGTCGGCGGTTTTCAGCGCTCTTTTCGGCACGCCTCTTACGGCGGCGGTGTTCTCGCTCGAGGTTGCGAGCGTCGGACTTATCGACTACACGGCATTTCTTCCCTGTGCCGTTTCTGCAATAACCGCAAGAAGCATTGCAGGCTTTCTCGGCGCATCGCCCGTAAATTTTCACCATGTTGTCTTTGATGAGGCAGGAGCATCTGTTATGATTAAGGTTGCTCTGCTTTCGGTTCTTTGTGCTCTTCTGAGTATTGTGTTCTGTGTTACCATAAGTAAGGGAACAAAACTTATAAAGAAGCTTGTTTCAAATGCATATCTGAGAGCTGTACTGTGCAGTATCGTGCTTGTCGGTGCAACACTTCTTCTCGGCACCTATGACTATAACGGTGCAGGCATGGATGTTGTCGAAAGGGCGATGGAAGGAAAGGCGGACACCTTTGCCTTTATACTCAAGCTGCTGTTCACAACTGTATCCTTGGCAGCAGGCTTTAAGGGCGGCGAAATTGTCCCTGCGTTCTTTGTGGGTTCAACCTTCGGCTGTGTCGTCTCTCCGTTTATCGGACTTGACCCGGTGCTGGGTGCGGCAATAGGCTTTGTGGCACTTTTCTGCGGAGTAGTAAACTGCCCTCTCGCATCCCTTATGCTTTCGGTTGAGGTGTTCGGCACATCGGGACTTTTGCTGTTTGCCGTTTCCTGCGGTATCAGCTACATGCTGTCGGGGTATTTTAGCCTTTACCGCAGTCAGAAGATTATATATTCAAAGTCCTATGCACACTTACTTGATACATAAAAATATATAAGCAGTCTGCCTTGATGCAGGCTGTTTTTTTGTTCTTGTAATATTCATATTATGATAAAGAAATTTGACATATAATGTGATAAAATGGTATCTGTAGAAATTTGAGAAAAAAACGAGGTACAGTGCGTGACAAACAACCCATTAAAGAAAATGTTTGATATGTTTAATAAGCCCACAGATATGACACAGGGCGCACCCTGGAAAGGACTTGTAATTTTTACAATCCCCATGATTATCGGCAACATTGCCCAGCAGCTTTACAGTACCGTTGACAGTATTGTTGTCGGCAATACTGAAGGCGTAGGTGTAACGGGACTTTCGGCAATCGGAAGCGCTATGCCGATACTCAATATGCTGCTTGTACTCTTTATAGGTATCTCGGCAGGTGCAAGTATCATGGTATCCCAGTATTTCGGCGCAAAAAAAAGAGAAGACCTGTCAAAGACAATCGGCAACTGTATAACAGTAACGCTTATAAGCTGTGTGCTTCTGATAGTTGTTATGACACCTTTTATAAGACCAATACTTGAAGTGTTGAAAACACCTGATTCAACTATAGACTGGTGCGAGGACTACCTTGTAATATCCATAGTCGGCTGTGCAGGTATGGCATTCTATAACATTCTCAGCGGTATCATAAGAGGACTCGGCGACTCTATGTCAGCTCTTATCTTTCTTCTTGTTGCGACGGTTATTAATATTGTTCTTGATATTCTTCTTGTTAGGCACATGGAAGTCGGCGGCGTTGCACTGGCTACTGTTATCGCACAGTTCGTGTCTTCGGCTCTTTGTCTCTGGAAGCTTTCGAGAATGAATGAGTTTTTTGATTTTAAATTAAAGTACTTAAAGCCTGAGGCAAAGTACGTAAAGACTATTATCCGTCTCGGACTTCCTTCGGGTGCAACCCAGATGATTTTCTCCTCTGCAATGCTTGTCGTTCAGAGACTTACCAACGGCTTTGGCGATATGTTCGTTGCGGCAAACGTAATTGTCATGCGAGTTGACGGCTTTGCCATGATGCCTAACTTCTCATTTGGTACAGCCCTTACTACATACGCAGGTCAAAATGTAGGTGCAGGTCTTTACGACAGAGTGCCAAAGGGTGCAAAGCAGGGTACTCTTATGGCTGTCGGCTGCTCGACATTTCTTACCGTAATAATCCTTATCTTCGGCAGACAGATTATGGGACTTTTCAGCAATGATGCTCCCGAAGTAATTGCAATGAGCTATGAGCTTATGAAAATTCTTGCCGTCGGCTATATTGCAATGGCTGTAACCCAGAGCCTTTCGGGTATTATGCGAGGTGCAGGCGATACAGTAACTCCAATGTGGATTTCGCTTATAACCACCGTAGGTGTTCGTGTTCCTCTTGCTTACGGAATTGCGTACTTTACATCTCCCACAGGTATTCTCAACGACGGTATAAAGGAATGTATCCAGTACTCGCTTCTTGCAACATGGCTTCTTGGTGCACTTGTCACGGTGTTCTTCTATAGACTCGGTAAGTGGAAGAATAAGGCGATTAATTAACTTACTATCTCTTTGCTGAAAAGAGAAAGTAAGCAAAGAGAAAAGAATTCGGGACTGCGTTTTTTGATTATATTCACGTTGTTAATTCCCGAGTGGTATTCCGTTTGACCACCATTAAGGCGAGCAGTCAAACTCATTGATAACCACGAAACGAAAAACAAAGAAAAGAGACAGTGAAATGAGAGACATATCTGAAATCGACAAAAACTTAAAGGTTGAAACAACCATTCAAAAAGACGGACTTAAGTTTTACGACATAAAAGAGCAACCTTTCAAGGTTTACGGCGTATTCCATGACGGTGAAAGATACAGACGTATGCCTGATGACGTTGCAAAATCCGTCAGCGATGCAATTCACTACGGCGTAAAATATACGGCAGGCGGCAGAGTGCGTTTTCGCACAAACAGTTCCTTTGTTGCCATTCACTATAAGGGCGAAATGGGTAAAATGCCTCACTTTGCATTTACCGGCTCCTGCGGCTTTGACCTTTATTTCGGAAACACATATGTCGGCTCCTTTGTTCCGCCTATGGGTAATAACAAAGGGTATGAGTCGCTGATAGATTTAGGCGATTCGGAAATGAAAGAGGTTACAATAAACTTCCCAACCTACAGCTTTGTTGAGGAGCTTTATATCGGACTTGACGAAAATGCACATATTGAAGCACCTACACCTTACAAGGTAGAAAAGCCTGTAGTGTTTTACGGCTCATCAATCACACAGGGCGGATGCTCATCCCGTCCCGGCTCGTGTTATGAACCTTATATCACACGCAGATTTGACTGCGACCACATAAACCTCGGTTTTTCGGGTTCGGCAAGGGCAGAGGATGAAATGGCAGAGTATATAGCAGGGCTTGATATGTCGCTGTTTGTCTATGACTATGACCATAATTCGCCGAGTATCGAGCATCTTACGGCAACACATGAAAGAATGTTTAAGATAATTCGTGAAAAGAACCCTGACCTTCCCATTATTATGATGTCAAGACCGAAATACTATCTTGATTCCACCGAAGAAAAACGTCTTGAAATCATAAAGAAAACCTATGAGAATGCAAAGGCGGCAGGGGACAAGAACGTGTACTTTATCGACGGCAGAGACCTTTGCAAGCTATGCGGAAACGAAGGTACGGTTGATAACTGTCATCCCACAGATTTCGGTTTTGCTTCCATGGCACAGACATTGGGAGATTTTATAGAAGAAAACGGATTACTGTAACAGTATTGGAGGATGCCGATATGGGTACAAAAGTCAGAATAAATGATAATGTGGAGTTTGAAACTTCGCTTAACACCGAAGGTTTCAGGTTTTATGACTCAAAGGACGCACCTTTCAAGGTTTACGGTGTATATCATGACGGCGAAAAGTTCAGAAGAATGCCGCAGGAACTAGGCGACAAATTGGGAGGCTGGCATGTGAGCCTTTCAAGAAACACAGCAGGCGGCAGAGTGCGTTTTCGTACCAACAGCAAGAGATTTGCCATATATTACGAGGGCGATATGGGACAGATGCCCCACTTTGCATATACCGGCTCCTGCGGATTTGATATGTATTTCGGAAGTACATATGCAGGCACTTTCATTCCTGAAGACTACAAAACAATGGGTTATGAAAGGCTTATTGAATTTGCCGACGGTGACATGAAGGAAGTCACAATCAATATGCCCCTTTACAGCGAGGTTGATAAGCTTTATATCGGACTTGACGAAAACGCAGCAGTTGAAGCGCCGACAGAGTATAGAATTACAAAACCCATTGTTTACTATGGCTCATCAATTACCCAGGGTGCATGTGCATCACGTCCCGGTATTTGTTATGAGGGTTATATCACACGCAGATTTGACTGCGACCATATAAATTTAGGTTTTTCGGGTTCGGCAAGGGCACAGGTTGAGATTGCAGAATATATTGCTTCTCTTGATATGTCAATATTTGTTTATGACTATGACTATAATGCGGATGACCCCGAATTTCTCGAATCAACTCACGAGAGGATGTTCAAAACCGTTCGTGAAAGCAATCCCGATTTGCCGATTATCATGATGTCAAGACCAAAGTTTTGTCTTGATAACGAGGAATTGAAAAGGGTTGAAATTATAAACAAAACCTATGAGAATGCAAAGGCAAGGGGCGACAAAAATGTCTACTTTATAGACGGACGCGACCTTTGCAAATACTGCGGGGATGAAGGACTGGTTGATAATATCCATCCGACAGACCATGGCTTTGCTTCAATGGCGAGGGTGCTGGGGGACTTAATTGAGGAGAACAATCTCCTCTGATAAAAAACGCGAAAGGACAGATTGTATGTACGCTTTTGAAAAAATACCGAATTATGTCTTTGACATACTTTCTGACAAAGGTGCAGATGTAGACAACATCTACATTGCCACATACTGCGATATGGATGCAGAGCATAACTTTTGCGACACATATATTGCTGCCACAAATGAATATCTCTATGTCCTTTCGGGATTTGAGACTCTGGTGCATAAAGAAAACGCACGAAAAGGTCTTGATAAAGAATGGATAGAAAAAGACTACAGAGAATATAATCTGTCGGATTTGGAGGATGTAAGACTCGAAGAGCTTATTTCTTCGTCACGTCTTACCGCAAAAACGGCAGATGGAGACGCGGTATTCCTTACTGCCATGACTAATTTCTGTAAAGGCAATGCAGGACTTTTCTGCAAATATCTTTCAAGAATAAAAAAAGGCGAAATAACAAGCCCTGATTTTGAAATTGATAAAGAAGACGACCCGAAAGAAACCTGCTGTCCCAAGTGCGGCATGAGATATCCCGACAGAAACAGAAAAATCTGTCCCAGATGTATGGAAAAGGGCAGACTTTTCACCCGTTTCGGCGTATTTTTTCTCAAATATAAAAAAGAGCTTGTAATTCTCATTGCATCTCTAGCTTTGATGACAGGCATGGGCATTTTGACACCGTATTTTTCCAAAGGCTTCTTCTTTGATGAGATACTTGATAAGAACGGAAGTCTGTACGGTGAAGTGCTTGTTGCGGTAGGAATTGTTGTTGCAACACAGCTGCTTATGGTTGTAGGCGACATTGTTAACGGATATATCTCGACCAAGATTGCTGCAAAGATTGTCTATGATTTGAAAAATACAATTTTCGGGGCAATAGAAAGACTGTCCATGGGATTTTTCTCAGCCCGTCAGACGGGCGGTCTTATGACGCAGGTAAATAACGATTCAAATACAATTTACGGCTTTTTCTGTGACGGTGTTACGTTTTTTCTGACAAATATTGTGCAGGTTGTTGTGCTTGTGATAGTTTTGTTTGTCATGAATCCGCCTCTTGCGGCACTGTCGCTTATTACAATCCCCGTTTTCTTTGTGGTGCTCAGAAAGACTTACGGGGTATCCCATAAACTTCATGCAAGAGATTATTCGGGAGTGCGCAAGATGAACAGCCAGCTTTCGGATGTGCTCAGCGGAATCCGAGTTGTCAAGGCATTTTCAAAGGAGGATGCAGAAGAGGAAAGATTTCACAGATACAACAAACGCTCGGCAGACAGCGGACGCAAGCTTGGACTTTTCAATAACTATACATATCCCTACATAGGTCTTATACTGTATCTTGGAAACGTGATTGCTCTGGGTGTCGGCGGTTATATGGTAATAAAGGGCATCGGCGGCTTTACCTACGGTAAACTTATTACATTTACAGCATATGTAAATATGATTTACAACCCCATGTTCTTCTTTGCCCAGATGATTGACTGGTCGGCTTCCTGCACAAATGCACTTCAGAGACTCTTTGAAATCTACGATACAGAGCCTGATATTACCGAAAAGGAAGATGCAATAACCCCCGAAAGAATCGACGGCAGAGTGGAATTCAGAAATGTCGATTTCGGTTATTCCAAGCATAAGAAGGTTATTGACAATGTATCCTTTGATATAGAAGCAGGACATACTCTCGGCATTGTCGGTCACACAGGTGCAGGTAAAAGCACCATTGCCAACCTTATCATGCGCCTTTATGACAGCGATGAGGGCGGCGTTTACATTGACGGAATCAATGTAAAGGATTTGTCATTCAAATCCCTTTATGAAAACATTGCCATTGTGTCGCAGGAAACATACCTTTTCATCGGCTCGATTTTGGAAAACATCAAATATGCAAGACCTGATGCCACATACGATGAGGTAATTTGGGCGGCAAAGTGTGCAGGAGCACATGACTTTATCATGAAGCTCCCCGATGCGTATAACACAAAAATCGGTTTTGGATACAAAGACCTTTCAGGCGGCGAAAGACAGAGAGTGTCCATAGCAAGAGCAATTCTCAGAGACCCTAAGATTCTGATCTTAGATGAAGCAACGGCGGCGATGGATACAAAGACCGAAAAGCTTATCCAGAATGCCCTTACAACCCTTACCAAGGGAAAGACTACCATAATGATTGCCCACAGGCTTTCAACTCTGCGTGATGCTGATAAGCTTATAGTTATAGAACGCGGAACGGTTGCAGAAGAGGGCACACATAAAGAGCTTCTTGCAAAAGAAGACGGTGTATATAAGAAGCTGTATACACTTCAGCTTGAAGCACTCAAAAACGCAGGAATTGCAGAATAGGAGGAAAGAAAAATGTTTGGACACTCAAGACACGGCGGGCATAGAGGACCATTGCCCATGGATACTTCGACCGAGGTCAAGAAAATTGATGCGGGCAACGCTTCGTTTTGCATGAAAAACGGTTTTCTTTCCATGACTATAAAGGAAGAAAACGGTGAGGAAAAGGTATATGACAGAGTTTTTCTTCACAGAGATTTTCCTTTTGAGCTTTTGTGGGAATACATTTCGGTGCTTGACTCTGACCAGATTGAAATCGGCATCATTTATAAGATAGACGATTTTGAAGGCGAGACACATGAAATGCTTGTTACCGAGCTTGAAAGAAAGTATTATGAGCCAAGAATAAAAACCATTGTTTCTCTCAAGGAAAGATACGGTTTTTCCTACTGGGAGGTTGTATGTGAGGACGGCAGAAATGTCAAATTCACAATGCAGGATACCTTCAGAAACATCATTCGCGTTGGCGACGACAGAGCAATACTCCTTGATGTTGACGGAAACCGCTTTGTAATCGAGAGCATACTGGGACTTGACAGAAAGAGCCATAAAAAGATTGAGCTTTATATGTAAGAAAGAGATTATATATGTCTGATATAAAAAACAATAATGATGACAAAAAGCTCATGTCTTTTAAGTTTAATCTTGACCCGATGCTTGCGCATAAGCGTTGCAACGGCGAGATTGTTCTTGAAGAAAAAAGGCTTTTGGTAGTCATTGATAAAAAAATCGAAAAAGAAATAAATACTTCGGAAATATCCGAAATCATAACCGAGCAGGGTGTAGGCTGTCTTTATATATCCTATAGGCTGAAGGCAGACGACAGTGTACATCTTCTTTGCAGAACCGACGCCAAGACTTCAAAGAGAACTTCAAAACTGGTAAGAAAAATGAATCTCTTCTTTGAAGACGGTGTTTTACCGGAGGATGTAAAGGAAACGGCAGAAGCCTGTCCGAAATGCGGAAGACCTTATAAAAACGGTTCTACCGTGTGTCTGCACTGCGTAGATAAGAAGAAAACGCTCATACGTCTCTGGAAGTATGTAAAGCCATATAAATGGTTTGTTTTCATGTCGATTGTGATGTATTTTGTTATAAGCGCACTTCGTCTTTTGAATCCTCACATAAACAAAATAATCGTCGATGACTACATACAGAGCGAAACGCCCGCAAGCGTAAATATCAGTGCTTTTGCCATTGTTGTTGTGTCTTTGTTTGTGCTTGAGGTTGTGTCCAGAGGCATGTCAAGTGTAAGATCGCATCTTCTTATCCATTCCAGCAATAAAATGATAGTGGATCTGAGAAATGCTCTCTTTGATAAGGTTCAAAGGCTTTCGGTTTCAAAGATATCCGAAAGAACTGCCGGGGATCTTATGAGAAGAATTACAACAGATACTGCACAGGTTAATAATTTTCTTGTAAATTATCTGCCGAGTGTTCTTGAACAGCTTACGGTGTTCATTGCTGTCGGTATATTTATACTTTTGTACGATGCAAGACTTTTCCTTCTTGTAATGCTTCCGACTCCCTTTGTTGTTCTGTCTTTCAGACTGTTCTGGAAATTTATGCATACCCTTTTCCATAAGAGATGGCAGGCGGGTTCTGTTGCAAACACAACCCTTCACGACATTTTTTCGGGTATACGTGTTGTAAAAGCATACGGCATGGAAAGACGTGAGGGTGAGAGATACGAAAAGGTAACACGCGGCGAAAAGATTCTTCAGGAAAAGACCGACTGTATCTGGAGTATTATTATGCCGATTCTCAAATTCATGATGAGCTTTGGCGAGTTTATAATTCTATATTATGTCGGCAATAAAATTCTCGGCGGAAAAATGACTCTCGGTGAAATGAGCCAGTTTTCAGCATATGCCTCCATGATTTACGGTCCTTTGAGAATGGTTGCCCATATACCGAGACACGTCATGAATTTCATGACCTCCAGCACCAAGATTTTTGAAATTCTTGATGAAGAAATAGATGTCAGCGATGCGGAGAATGCAAAGAGTTTTGATATTGTCGGAGATATTGATATTAATAATATTTCCTTCGGCTATGACAGCGGCAAAGAAGTGCTTCACAAGATAGATGTACATATCAAAAAGGGCGAATTTATCGGTCTTGTGGGTGCATCGGGTGTCGGCAAGAGTACACTTATAAACCTTATCATGCGTATGTATGATGTTGATGAAGGAAGTATCACCATTGACGGCGTTGATATAAGAGATATCTCGCAGGAATCGCTTAGAAGCCAGATGGGTGTTGTGCTTCAGGAAACCTTCCTGTTTTCAGGAACCGTTTATCAGAACATCGCCTATGCCAAGGAAGGAGCTACACGTGACGAGGTTATAAAGGTGTCAAAGCTTGCCGGCTGTCACAGCTTTATCATGAGACTTCCTGACGGATATAACACAAAGGTCGGCGAGAGGGGTAACACTCTTTCGGGCGGTGAAAAGCAGAGAATTGCAATTGCCCGTGCCCTTCTTCATAACCCCAAGATACTTATTCTTGACGAAGCAACGGCTTCTCTTGATACCGAAACCGAAAAGCAGATTCAGGATGCTTTGGCAAATCTCTCAAAAGAGCGTACAACCATTGCCATTGCCCATAGACTTTCGACGTTGAGAAACGCAAACCGACTTGTCGTTCTTGATAAAGGCAGGGTGGCAGAAATCGGTTCTCATGATGAGCTTATGGCAAAAGAGGGTATTTACTACGGTCTTGTTATGGCTCAGAGAGAAATGACGGATATGAGTTCTTTGGCGGATAATTAAACGTAAAAAGCCTTCCATTTGGAAGGCTTTACTTTTATTTTGAGTTGTTTTTTCTGTATTGGCTGGGAGTCAGTCCCGTAATCTGCTTGAAATGTTTGTTGAAATTTGCAAGAGAATTGTAGCCTGCTTCGTTGGATATTTCAAGAATGCTCTTGCTTGTTTCCGAGAGAAGACGCTTTGCCTGTGATACCCTTACTTCGTTAAGGTATTCAACGTAGGTCTTTCCCGTAACCGCTTTAAAAAGATAGGAAAAATGTGATTTGGAATATCCTGCAGAGGCCGACAGAGAGTCAAGTGACAGGGAACTTGAATAGTTTTGATTGATATACTCTGCCGATGATAGTACCGAGCTTTTGTATTTGTTGAGTATGCATTCTGTTTCCGTACCCCTGATTTCGTTTGAAAAGGCTCTGCCGACAAGGACAAGGAGCTTTAAGAGAAGTGCCTTTGATACGAGTTTATAGCCGGCGTTTTTCTGTTCGTATTCTTCATAGGCTTCCCATAGAATACGCTCCGCTTCGTTCTGAAGTCTGTCATCGAGGTTGAATCTCGGCTTCATTTTTTCTTCGGCAACCATAAAGGGTTCAAGGTAGGCAAAGTCGAGATAACTTTCGGCTTTGTCAGTATCATCAAACGACGGCAGAACAAAGTCGGCACAGAATTCAAACTCAAAAATTTCAAGCCTGTTGTCTTTGTCAGCAACTATTGCATGAGGAACATACGGAGGAATTATAAAAATATCTCCTTTGAAAATCCTGCTCTTTTTGTCGTTTACCGTGTGGTATCCGCTTCCTTTATATACGTAGTTTATCTGCACATAGGTGTGCCTGTGAAGGGGAGTGTCTTCGGAAGCTCTGTACTTTCTTATAAAAAAGAGGTCGTTTTGTGAGTCGGGATTCATGTGTTTTTCATCAAGTAAGGGGATGCTTCTGTAGCTTTCCTTGTCAAGATATGAAAAGTCCATTTTTATCCCTCCCTTGACACTATTTTAAAGCCTTTTCGATAATATGTCAAGCACCTTAAATAAACACTGTCTTTTTTGTTTTGCTTGATTGATATGCCCCTAAGATTATATCAACAGGCTTTCTGCCTTCATATACGTCAACCAAAGGACGTCTGTCATTCTTTATTGCATCAATAAGGTCGGCAATCTGCATTTTGTGGGTGTCAAGAGCAAAACCTGAAGGGTCTCTGTAGCTGTTTATATTGCCTTTTGGCATATTTTCGGGAGGACTTGATTTTCCTTCAATATCCCACCTTGTAATTACGTCTTCGGTAAGTTCAACCGTACCCTTTGTTCCGCTTATGGAAATAACTCTCGGGTAACCCGGATTAACGGATGTTGTGCCTTGAATTGTGCCGATGGCACCGTTTTTGTACTCGACAAGAACATTTGCAGTATCTTCAACCTCAATGTCACGTGCAAGAGTTTTGCAAATACCGCAAACGGATTTTACCTCGCCCGCAAGGTACTGCAAAACATCAATGCCGTGGATACCCTGATTCATGAGCGCACCTCCGCCGTCAAGTTCCCATGTACCTCTCCATTCTGCAGAGGCATAGTATTCGGGACTGCGGTAGTATTTCATATAAACATCGGCAATTATTATATCGCCGAGTTCACCGTCTTCAATGGCTTTTTTGACATATTTTATTGATTCTGTAAACCTCAGTTGCGATATTACGACACCCTTTACATTATTCTTTTCGCAAGCATTTATAACATCTTCAATCTGTTCACGGGTAATTGCCATGGGCTTTTCAACAACAAAGTGCTTTTTTGCATTTGCCGCCATAACAGCCTGCGGTGAATGTAGTCCGCTTGGTGTACATATGCAGACAATATCAATTTCATCACATGCCAGAAGTTCTTCATACGACTCAAAGGCTTTACAGTTATTTTCCTTTGCAAACCGCATTGTACTTTCCGGCTTTCTGTCACAAACTCCGACAAGTTCTGCCTCATCTATGAGGGAAACCGCATTTGCGTGCCATCTTGAAATCATGCCGCATCCGACAATGCCGAAGCCGTATTTTTTGTTTTTTGTCATTATTAATCCTCTTGGTCGACAAATCCGTGCCATCTGCCGCCCTTCTTTTTCTTTTCATCTTCAAGTTCAAGAAGCTGTTCATGGTTTTCGATTACGGTTCTGAAGCATCCTGCAATCTTTTCAATCCATTCCTTGTCATACTTCTTTAACCACGGAACACCGAAGCACTGAATTGTCTCGGAAACGGCAAGATTTTTGTCGAGTTCTCTTACATCTCTGTCAGCATTTGCAATTCTTGAAGGTGTGCCGCTGCCGTTAAAATCAAAGGTCTTGAAATAATTATGGGTATGAAGCGGGAAGTTTGCACCTGTACTTAGCCAGAGGTCGTTGTTGCCAAGCTCCGCAATAACTGCTTTTATGAACGTGTTCAAGGACAGTCCGTGAAGCTGTTCGGGATAATAAATACCCTGTGCACAGTAAAAGCCTGCCATGTTTGAACCTGTACTTTCATCTACTCGTACAGCCTTAATACCGGGAAGTCCTTCAAGGCAGTCCCAGAAACAGTTCATTGCCTTTCTGATTTCCTTGCATCTTTCGTCATAATACTTGAGCTGAACTCTTGCTATTGCAGAACAAAGCTGATTTGCTCTGCCTTTAACAGAACCGAGTGCCATATGATAGTAGGGCTTTAAGTCTTCGCTTTCTTTTATGTAATTTGCGTTGTTTCTGTCGTAGTGACCGTAGGCAAGTGCTCTTTCATAGATTTTGGTGTTGTTGGTTATAACAATACCAAGTTCGCCTGCGGCAAATGACTTTGTACTCATAAGCGACATTGCCGCAACATCGCCGATTGTACCGAGTCTTTTTCCTTTATAAAGACCTCCTTGTGCATGGGAAACGTCTTCAATCACATAAAGGTTATGCTTTCTTGCAATTTCCATGATTCTGTCCATATCACAAGGATAGCCAACGTAATGAACAGCCATAATTGCCTTGGTTTTGGGAGAAATACAAGCCTCCAGCTTATCAGGGTCTATGCTTAAATTTTCGTCAATGTCACAGAAAACAACAGATGCACCGAAAAGTGTTGCAGGTGTTGCACTTGCCCAGTAAGTCTTTGTGGTGCAGATAATTTCATCGCCCTTTGAAAGACCTATTCCGAACATGGCGGCTGCAAGGGACATTGTTCCGTTACCGTATGCCACAGCGTGTTTTACACCAATCCATTCGGCGAATTCTTTTTCAAACTGTTCTGTGATTTTTGTGAAGGAAAACCAGTTATTTCTTATCACTTCAAGTGCCGCATCTTCATCTTCCTTTGTGATAATGGGCCACTTATTCATTTCTTTTACTTCATCGGGAAGTCCGTTTTTAAACAAAGGCTCACCGCCGAGTATTGCAAGCTTTTTCATGGTGGCTTCTCCTTATTTATCAAGATTGAGATTAAATATTCTTATTGCATTGCCTCTGCAGAATTTATAGTAATTTTCATAACTGATACAGCTTTTTTCAAAGGCATTATCAAGCCATGAGGCAAGGTATGTTTTCTGATGAGGCTGACATATATCCGTTCCGTACATAAGTCTGTCAGAAAATTCTTCGATAAACTTATATCCGAAGTCTTCATCACGGGTAATGGCATTGAAACCGCTTCCTGCAGAGCAGTCACAGTAGAGATTGGGATATTTTCTCATAAGACGGACTATTGCCCCTTCTTCAACTTTTCCCGTGGGATATGCATATCTTGTTTCGTTAGTTACATTACCGTCAATTTCACTCCAGAAGCAAGCCGAATGGCCGAGAATTTTGAGTTTCGGATACTTTTTCAGCATTTTTTCGAGTTTCGGAAGGTGCAAATCATCAAGTATACCGTAGCAGTCATATTTCTGATGTCCTATATGAATTGTCACCGGAAGGTCGCATTCTGCACAGTGATAAAAAAGATTTTCAACAAGAGGGTCATCAAACTCAAGACTTGCCGTAACCTCACCCACTCCGATTGCACCTTTTTGTTTGTAGTACATGAGCATTTCCGAAAGGTCGTAATCAGGTCTGTTAAATCCCATTCTCGGGTCGATATTGCAGAACCAATAGAAAGTATCAGAGTATTTAGTTGCAAGATATTCCATTTCCTCGTTTGTCTGAACGCAAAAACGGTATTCGGGACTAATAAGTGGCAGAAGAAATCCCTTGTCTATGTCAAGCTCTCTGTAGCTTTCCTTGATTTCTTCGGGTGAAGCAAGGATACATCCCGGCTGAATTCTTGCATTTTCCCACATGCTGGAGTGGATGTGTACGTCTATCTTTTTCAAAATAACACCCCTTTTGTTCTTGTTATCTATATTATAAAATGAAAATTCGCTGCATTCCAATATTTTTTTACGGAAAACTTAAAAAATCATCGGAAATATGCGTAAAAGAAAAGCGGCTATAATGCCGCTTTCTGTATTTGTTTATTTTGTAACCTCAATTATTGCCACCGCATAAATAGTTGCCGCAAGGAATAAATCCGAAAGCTTTATGCACTCGTTAGCTCCGTGGAGATTTACATTGTAGTCAATGTTTTCAAATACGGGACCGAAGGCGACGCCGCCATCAATGTCGTGTACATATGTGCCGCCGCCCATGACGTGGGTATGTCCCTTTTCGCCTGTTACTTCTTCGTAACACTTGAGAAGCGACTTTACAAAGAAGCTGTCGTTTTCCACATAGTGAGGCTTTGTCATGTCGCCCGAAAGGATAAAGCCCTCGTCGGCAAGCGCCTTTTCAAAAACTTCTTTTGTGTTTTCCTCAGTGGCGCAGAAGGGAAGTCTCATGTCGCATACGCCAAGCAGCTGTCTCCCGTCAAAGTGAAGCATGCTGAAGGCAACGGTGATTTCTCCGCTGACGTCTTCCTTCATGTAAATGCCTGCGTTTTCGCCTGCCGTGTCACCGTGGGGAAGAATGCCTTCAAGGGAGTGGAACGCGCGTGTTGACTTGCAGTCGGCAAGGGGAAGATTGACAATGAGCTTTATGAGTGCTGTCAGAGCGTTTGTACCTTTGTCGGGGGTTGATGCATGGGCACTGACGCCGTGGCAGATAATCTCGTCGCCTGCAAATTCGTATCTCACGCCAAGCTCTTCTTCGAGCATCTTTGCTTTTTCGGAAAGCAAAGCCTTGTCAACTCCGACTATTGTGCATCTCGCTCTTTCAGGAATGATGTTGGGTGCGTTTCCGCACTGGAAAGATGTGACCCTCGCACCGCTTTCATATTCTGTAGTCATTGAGAAATTGGGAACATATCTTCCTTTTTCGCCGTTGTATACAGGGAAGTCTGCGTCGGGGGTAAAGGTGTTGGGTGCACTTTTTTCTGTCTTGAAATAGTGCTTAAGGTCTGCAGAACCCGTTTCCTCGGCAGAACCGAAAATGAGCTTTACGCTGTTTTCGGGTAAAAGACCGAGGTCTTTCAGCGCAAGGCAGGCATAGAGTGAGGCAAGGGCAGGTCCCTTGTCGTCGGCAACTCCTCTGCCGTATATAAACCCATTCTTTTCAACAAGGCTGAAGGGGTCGGTGTTCCATCCTGTTCCTGCCGCAACAACGTCAAGATGAGCAAGAATATCAAGCTTTATGTCGTCGTTTTTGCCTTTGAATATTGCAGTACCGGCATGGTAATCAAAATTCTTTGTCTCAAAACCGTGTTTTTTACACAAATTCAGCATTGTGTCAAGGGCTCTTGCACATTCTTCGCCGTAGGGTTTGCCGTCGACTGCTCTGCTTTCAACGGACGGTATTGCAATGAGGCTTTCAAGGTCGGATAAAAACTCCTCCTTATGGGAAATCATCCAATCATAGATTTTGTTTTTAAGTTCGCTCATTTTATCACCTAATTTTCAATGAATTTTATTGAAAAGGAAGTTCCTTCCTTGAATATGGGACTTGTGTCCTCCTCGCTGTTTTTGTCGAGGTTCATGTAATATTTAAGTGTGTCCTCAATCCAGTACATATACTCAGAATCGGGACTGTATTTTTCCGAAGCCTTTAACTTTTGGTACATTTCAACGCCGTCTGACGGGTCGTGCCATGTGTCGGCAAAGATGAAATCGTAGAATGTTTTTGACGTTTCTTTTTCTGCAAACACGAAGGCATCAGCACAGATTACCTTTATTTTGTCCTTGTTCGGAAACTGCGGCAGGATGTACCTTGTGAAAAGCTCAATTACTCTTTTGTCCTTTTCAACGACAGTGACGCTTTTTACATTGTCCTTAAGATGTGCCATGTACGGGAAATATCCGAGACCAAGTCCGTATGTCAGAACATTGCCAAAGCTCTTATTAACTGCGGGCAGTGTTGTTCTTATTTCGTGCGGAGTCACCGTCATCCATTCACGGGAGTCCTGAAGAACCGCAGGATAGGAAAACTCTTCTTCAAAGAAGCCTATCTGAGGAAAAAGTCTTCCTTCTTTGTCCAGTATTGATTCAGCGGCGAGAAATGCTTCATACGGTTTGAAATGCATGGTTTTAAACTCCCACGTTTCGTTTGTTGCATCGGGGAATTTAATGTTTCTGTAATACGGGTCAGACTCAAATTCGGACTTGTTCTGAATGTGGCACATTCTTGTGAATCTTTCACGGAAGAATGCTTTATCCTCTTTTGAATCCACAATATCAAAGCCGCAATATGTGGCAAGGAGAGTTGCATATGCGTACTCTCTCTGCTCTCTGTCAAGCCCGAATGCAATGGAGTCAACCATTTTGCCGTCAATCGCATCCGGCATTAAATTTAAGTATAAAGACAATTGCCGCAAAATACGGGCATTGTCCGAACGTATACTCATATTATACCTCAATATCTTAGTTCTTATTTTAATAATAAACCTAATTTATTATGCAGAACAAAATAATCTTAAAACCCAAAGTTAATAATTCGGGTTTATTGACTTTTAGACTTGTATGTGATATCATTTGCTTGTGAAAATTAACCTCGGACAAGGAGGATAAAATGGAAGACTACAGCAATATAAAATGGTTTAAGGTAACGAAGGAAAACTTTGATATATATAACATGGATGAAGATTATAAACGTCTGCCCGACAGCGTGACAAAAGATATGACGGAACTCGGTCAGATTGTCGCAAAATATTCGGCAGGCGGCAGAGCAAGATTTTCGACAAACTCAAATATAATCGTTGTCCGTGCAAAGATGACACTTCATTGGGATATGAACTTTGACCTTTACAGAGTTGATGAAAATTCAGGCAAGGAATACTTTGCCGCAGGCTACAGGGACACCTTCTACGGCGTTCATGAGGGTGAATTTTCTGCAAGACTCGGCGAAGGTACTGTTCAGAGGGATAAAAAGTGGCAGTATTATACACTCAATTTCCCTTGTTTTGCATTTATTGAGGATGTGGAACTGGGCATTGAAAAGGATGCAGAACTCGGCAAGGGTATCCCGTATAAATACGCAAAGCCTGTTGTTTTCTACGGCTCGTCAATCACCAACGGCGGACTTGCATCCCGCCCGGGTATGGCATATACCTCTCTCATTTCCCAAAAATACGGTCTTGACTATATAAACCTCGGTCTTTCGGGCAGTGCCAAGGGCGAAAAGGCAATATGCGAATATATGGCTTCCCTTGATATGTCCTGTTTTGTGTGCGACTACGACCACAATGCTCATACATATGAGTACCTTGAGGAAACACATCTTGAGATGTATAAAACCATCCGCCAAAAGCACCCCGATATTCCATATATTATGGTGTCAAAGCCCGACTGTTTCAAGGAGCCTGAAGATGCAAGACGCAGATTTGAGGTTATTTCAAAAAACTTTGAATATGCAAAATCACTGGGTGACGAAAATGTATACCTCATTGACGGTAAGACACTTTTTGAAGGTGAATATTACACAGCCTGCACCTTTGACGGCTGTCATCCGAATGACATAGGCTTTATGAGAATGGCTGATAAAATCGGCTCGCTTGTTGCAAGGGTGCTGGGACTCACAGAAGAAAAGGAACACGATACATTTATTTAAGCTTTATTGGTAAAAGGAGGGAAAGGAATGAAACTACGCATTTTCACGGCAATTGTACTTTGTCTGTGTGTCTTTTTTGCCTTTTCCGTTTCGGCACAGACCGAGGAAAATTTTGAATATATCGTCGGCGACGTAAATCTTGACGAATATGTAAATTCCGACGATGCAATATATCTTCTTCAGAACATTCTGTTTTCCGAGCTTTATCCGATAAACTACAAAGGCTCGGTAGATTTTACGCGAGACGGAAATGTCAACTCGGACGATGCGGTCTATCTTTTGCGACACGTTATGTTTCCAGATATTTTTCCGATAGCGTCTCCGGCCGAAAGAATGGATGCGGCAGTCTATCTTATAGATGACACACTCTTTTCCAAGGAAAGATATGACGGACACGGATATGAACTCATGCACGGCTGGATGGTGGATGACAGAGGAGCACAATCGGTAAATAAATACGCAAGCCATAACGAGTTTTTCTCTGACTCTAATAATGACAGCCATGTTGCAATTCACAGATATATTACACCGCTTACGGATGAAAATGCCGTTCTTGAAACAAAGGTGTACTTAAAGAATGCAGGCGACGGCTTTGAAATATACTTTTCCGACAACGGCAGAGAGGTTGTAAAGGTATTTACCGAAAATGGATTTTTCGGCATTGAAAGCGGTGAAAAAACAGTCGGAGATGCAAGCGTCTTTGACGGAACGGCAAAAATCCGACTTGAAATGAATCTTGAAAATAAAAGCGCAAGGCTCTACGTCAATTCCGTATTTGTCGGGCAGGTTGATATAAGCACATTTGATTCACTTGACAAAATCACCTTCGGTACAACAGACGAAGGCAAACTCATGTTTTCACCCGAAAGAACTGCTCTTTACATGAACTTTATTGTAAATGATACATTTATGCTGTCGGATACGGGCATTACACCCCAAAACTATACTGTAGACGGAAATGTAAAAACAGCCTTTAATAACAGCGGAAGCACCGATTCCGTCAGCGTTCTTATGTCGGACAATTCATCAGCCGAGAGGAATTTTGAAGCACTGTCAGGCGGTTTTGTAAGCGAAATTTATTTGCTTCAGCCTGCTCTTTCGGGAAATGCCGTAATAACCATTGGCGATGCTGCGTCGGTGGAAATGACGGGCGGAGAATATCTCCTTGACGGCGAAGAAATAGGTACATACAACGAAAATATATGGCAGAGTATAAGATTTGAACGTGATTCGGATGACAACGTCACCGTCAGAATCTGCGGTAAGGATGTATATACCTTTAAATGTAAGGGTGCTGTTTCAAGCCTTAAGGTTGAAAATAAAAACGGCACACTCTGGTTTGACGATGTAAAGTGTTACAACACGTACGAATTTAAAGATTATGTACAAGCACCTGTAATCAACAATAAAAACGATGACCTTACCGTTTGCATGAGTGTGTGCTCACTCTGGCATGAAGGCTCGCATTACGGCTGGGACTACGTTTCGCCTTATGATGAACTTATGCCCCTAATGGGATTTTACGACGAAGGTCTTCCCGAAACTGCCGACTGGGAAATAAAATATATGGTCGAAAGTGGAATTGATGCAATTCAGCCTTGCTGGTATGCATCGACTGCAAACACTCCCATGAAGGATCCGAGACTCAACAAATATGCAATTCACGACGGCTATTTCAATGCAAAGTATAAGGAAGCTTTAGACTTTTGCATCATGTGGGAAAATCAGGGCTTTAAAACAAATCTTACCCTTGAAACATTCAAAACTCATCTGTGGAATTACTGGGTTGACTGGTATTTCAAGGACCCGAATTATATGTGTCTTGATAACAAGCCTGTGCTTACCATATATCAGTACGAAACCTTTATGAACTGTTTTTCCTCGGCGGATGAAGCAAAAAAGGTTATAGACTTTATGCGTGAGGATATAAAACAATACGGCTATGACGGTATAATTCTTCTTTTCAGCATCTATTCGGCTGCTCAGGCTGACAGCCTTGATGAGGTGGTTCTCGAAGACGGAGTCGAAATTGACGGATTTCTGCCTTACCATTGGGGCATTAATGCATACGACCCGGAATATATAAAGAGCCAGCACCAAAACGGCTATACAGGCAAGGATGATAACGTGATTGTAGCCTGTGCAAGCACCGGCAGAAACATCATCGGCTGGGAGCAGACAAGAAGTCCTGTTGCTACATATGAACAGCATCTTGAAACCCTTGAATACCTCACAGAGGAGCTTTTGCCGATTTATGAAAATGATTTCGGAAAAGGTTCGTGGCAGTCAAATCTTCTCTTCTTGGGTACGTGGAACGAATACGCCGAAGGTCATTGGCTTGCACCCACGGGTATAAACGGCAAGGGTCCCGGTTTTGACTATATAAATGCGTGGATAAAGACCTTTGTCAAAGATGATGTTACCTTGACAAACCCGACAGAGGAGCAGAAAAAGCGTATTTCCTATATGTATCCTGCTATCACAACGCCAATACGTGCAGAGCTTATAGACACGGAGAAAAAAGATGTAGAGGATATGACAAGGGTTGTTTCTTATCTTGACTTTTCGGTGTCCGATATAATGAGCAATATTTCCTATTCCCGCTTTGATTCGCTGAAGATTGAAAACGGCATTCTGTACGGCAAGGCTGAGAGTGAAAGCACAAAGAAAGACCCGCTGTTTTACTCTTCTAACTTTAAGGGCGTGGACACAGCGGATGTAGATATAATCCATGTCAGAATGAAGGCGGATGTGGCGACAACCGTAAATGTTTACGGCTCTTTCGACTATGATGCTTCAATTACCGCAGAAAAGAGCATGACCTTAAGATATACTACTCCGAACAAATGGCAGGATTTGTACTTTGAAACAAAGGATTATGGCTTCTGGAAGGGAAAAATCGATAGGCTCAGATTTGACCTCATTAACACCTACGGCAATTTCGAGTGTGATGCTATCGAGCTTCTGCAAAAGGATGAAAGCAGTACCTTCGGCATTATCGTTGACGGAGCAAGGCTTGATATTCACCCGCAGTATATCGAAAGACGAAATGATGAAATATACCTTGCCGCACTTCCAAGCGAAGGCTTCTATTCGGCAAGTAATATCTATTACGAGTGGCACAGATTTGACGGAAAACTTTATTTAAAATCAGGAACAGTCGATAATGAGACAAGCTTTGTTTTTACCGTTGGCTCTGATATCTGCCTTGTGAACGGAGAAGAAAAGAAACTGTCCGAAAGCTTTGGCCTGTTTGATGCAATACCCGTAATTCCTGTGATATTTATTCTTGAAAACTCGGGTGTTGATTATCAACTTAAAGAGAATGCACTTGAAATCGATATCAGAAGCGTAGACTACTCCGACTGTTTTGGCGGTGAATATAATTTTGACAATTCAGGTGACTATATGGGCTTCGGCATGACAAAGGCAATCGGTTTCGTTTATGACGGTGCGCTTCATGTTATCCCAAAGCTTCAGACAAACGGCGGTTATGACCCGATTGTTGTAAACGCTTCACTTGATCCTGTAATCTATGCAGAAATGTGCGACAGCATCAGTGTCAGAATGAAGTATACTCTTTCAGACAAGAGCGACGATTATGCGACATTGTACTTTATAACCTCGAAAGACGATGCTTTTGACGAGAAAAAAGCTGTAAAGCTGAAGCTGTCAAGCTCAGAAAAAGACAGTGAAGGTTATGCCGTCTATACCTTCCCGATGAGCGGAAATGCTTACTGGGCAGGAACGGTGACGGGCATCAGATTCGATCCCGCAAATGCAGACGGCGAGTTTGTGATTGATTATATTAGAATAAACACGTAATAAAGAGGTGATGTTGCGTTTGTGGTTTTATTATGGTTAATTATTGAGGATAAAATATTTCCGAAAAAAAGGAGTAAGAAAAAATGACAAAAATTTTGTTTCAGGGAGATTCCATTACAGACTGCGGAAGAAGCAGAGACCACGACGGATTTAAAGGAAACGGATATCCTTTAAGAATTACAGGCGAACTGAATTTTGAACATCCCGGAGAATATGAATTTATAAACAGAGCAATCTCAGGCAACAGAATTGTTGACCTTTACGCAAGAATAAAGGCTGATTTTATAAACTTAAAGCCTGATGTTCTTAGTATACATATCGGTGTCAATGATGTCTGGCATGAAGTTGAAATGCAGAACGGCGTTGATGCGGAAAAGTTTGAAAAGATTTACGATATGCTTCTTTCGGAAATAAAAGAAGCTCTTCCCGAAATTAAAATCATTCTTCTCGGTGCATTTGTTACAAAGGGACGTGCTACAGAGGCGGCATGGGACGTTTTCAGACCCGAAACAAAAAAGAGAGCAGAAATCGCAAAGAAGCTTGCCGAAAAACACGGATGCGTGTTTGTAGACCTTCAAAGTGAATTTGACAAAGCCATTGAAAGACACCCCGAACCCTACTGGACAAACGAGGGCGTTCATCCTACAGAAGCAGGTCATGAGATTATCAAGAGAGCATGGATGAAGGCATTTGAAGAAATAAAATGATTATAAAAGAGTTACCAAGAAGAAAAGGCACAAGAATGCAGGGCTTTGATTATAACAGCGAAGGGATTTATTTTATAACCATATGTACAAATGGACGCCAATGCATTCTTTCCGAGGTATCAACAACAGGTGTAGGGACAGGCGTCCTCGACTGTCCGAATCATCATTCGTCGGTTAAACTGACATGGTTGGGCAAAGTTGCTGAAAAGTATATAAAACAGCTTGACGATTTTTATGACAATATTTCGGTTGAGGATTATGTTATCATGCCGAATCATATTCATATGTTGTTGGTGATAAAATCATATAAATTTAACGGACAGTCGAGGACGCCTGTCCCTACAAAGTGTCAAAACGCAAATACAATATACTCAAAATTTATATCGACCTTTAAACGATTTTGCAACAAAGAAATCGGAGAGAACATTTGGCAATCCCGAAGCAACGATCATATAATCAGGAACTTTGATGACTATCAAAGGCATTTAAACTATATTTATGAGAATCCTATGAAATGGGAAAACGATGAATTGCATAAATGAAAAAGCGGCTGAAAAGCCGCTTTTTTGATGATTATTCGAGGACAGTCGAGGACGCCACAACGGACAGTCGAGGACGCCACAACGGACAGTCGAGGACGCCACAACGGACAGTCGAGGACGCCACAACGGACAGTCGAGGACGCCACAACGGACAGTCGAGGACGCC
>JAGAUT010000048.1 GCA_017620655.1 Clostridia bacterium
AATCTTCTCCAATGCATTCAACATAAACGCTGTTGCCGGCGGTACTGTAGGTGCATTTATTGCAACCGTTGTTCAGCAGGGCTTTAAGCGCGGTGTATTCTCCAACGAAGCAGGTCTTGGTTCTTCTGTTATGGTTCACTCAAACTCCAACATCAAGGAGCCTGTTAAGCAGGGTATGTGGGGTATCTTTGAAGTATTCGCAGACACAATGGTTGTATGTACAATAACAGCGCTCGTTGTTCTCACATCCGGTCTTTACAATCTTGAAACCCTCACTCTTGCAGAAGGTATAACAGATGCAACTCTTGTTGCTTCCGCCTTTGACTCGGTATTCTCCTTCGGCATCGGCTTTGGTTCAAAGTTTGTTGCTGTTGCAATTGCACTCTTTGCTTTCACAACCGTTCTCGGCTGGGACCACTACGGCTCAAAAGCTTGGGAATATCTCTTCGGTGCAAAGACAACAAATATCTACAAGCTTATCCACCTTGTAACAATCTTCCTTGGTGCAGTACTCACATCAAGCCTTGCATGGGACATTTCGGACACCTTCAACGGTCTTATGATGATCCCCAACCTTATCGGTGTTATTGTTCTTTCGGGTCTTGTTTGCAAGATTTCAAAGAACTATCTTGACAGAGTTGTAAAAGGCAAAGACATAAAGCCTATGATTTCAGCCTTCCCTGACATTCAGGAAGAACAGGAAAAGGATTTATAATCAATCTGTAATAATTTATGCCGTCCCAAAAGGGACGGTTTTTTTTGCAAAAAAAGTCAGAAAATATTCAAAATCCCCTTTTCAAAACCGTTTAACTGTGATATAATAGTTAAGTTAATAAATACAAAGCAATTTGTGCGAGGTAACAACGATGAACAAGTTAGGTTTTGACAACGACAAATATCTTGCTATGCAATCGGAGCATATAAGAGAGCGCATTTCGGAATTCGGGGGAAAACTTTACCTTGAATTCGGCGGCAAGCTCTTTGACGACTACCACGCATCCCGTGTTCTTCCCGGTTTCCAGCCCGACAGCAAAATAAGACTCCTTCAGGAACTCAAGGACGACACAGAAATTGTTATCGTTATCAATGCCGCCGATATCGAAGCCAACAAGACAAGAGGAGACCTCGGCATCACATACAACGACGACGTTTTAAGACTCATTGACACCTTCCGTGAGCTTGGTCTGTATGTCGGAAGTGTAGTTATCACCCGTTACAACGGTCAGAGCGGTGCAAACGCCTTCCACAAGCATTTGACTCAGCTTGGCGTAAAGTGCTATCTGCATTATTCAATTGCAGGCTATCCCTCTGACATAAAGCACATTGTAAGCGACGAAGGACTCGGTCAGAACGACTACATTGAAACAACAAAATCCCTTGTTGTTATCACAGCCCCCGGCCCCGGAAGCGGCAAGATGGCAACATGTCTTTCACAGCTTTATCACGACAACAAAAAGGGCATCAAGGCCGGCTATGCAAAGTTTGAGACATTCCCTATATGGAACCTTCCCTTGAAGCACCCTGTAAACCTTGCATATGAAGCGGCAACAGCCGACCTTAACGACGTCAACATGATTGACCCCTTCCATCTTGAAGCCTACGGCGAAACTGCCGTAAACTACAACAGAGACGTTGAAATTTATCCGGTACTTGCGGCAATCTTCCAGAAGATTCAAGGCTCATGCCCATACAAGTCCCCCACAGACATGGGTGTAAATATGGCAGGCAACTGTATAATTGATGACGAAGTCTGCAGAGAAGCCTCAAGACTTGAAATAATCAGAAGATATTTTACCGCAAAAGCCAATGCATTCAGAGGCAAAAGCGACGAGGATCAGGTAACAAAGCTCGAGCTTCTTATGAATCAGGCAGGCATTGACACAGACTACTGTCCTGCAGTATCCGCGGCACTCAACAAAGAAAAGTCAACAGGCGCTCCTGCAGGTGCGATTGTCCTTCCTACAGGCGATGTAATAACAGGCAAGACAAGTTCCACCCTCGGTGCAGCATCTGCCCTCCTTCTCAACTCCTTGAAGGTACTCGGTGGAATTGACGACAGTCTAGACCTTATCTCGGCAGACATTTTAGAGCCTATTTGCGGACTCAAAACACAGTACCTCAAGCACAGAAACCCGAGACTTCACACAGATGAGGTGCTTATTGCCCTTACTATTTCTGCTCAGACAGACCCCATTGCAAAGCTTGCTACAGAACAGCTCTCCAAGCTCAAAGGTAGCGATGCCCACTTCTCGGTAATCATAAGCGAGGAAGACGAAAAAATCCTTCGCAGACTCGGCATAAACGTAAGCTTTGAACCAAAATATGAGCACAAAAGATTATATCAGAAATAACATGAAAATCCCCGATTACTCGGGGATTTTTTCAGAAGTATATGACATCCTTTTCATTATTGCTTTCAAACATCTGTGAGCAGGTGCTGTTTATTTCGGGAGGAAGCACAATGGCAATTACAGACGAATGAGTGACAAACATTACTCTTGCGTATGCCGTTTCCCCTATTCTGTCATATAGTCTTCCCGCACTGTATGTTCCTTGAAAGGTTGTGTTAGGGCTGTTGGCAACAAAGCCTACGGTGTCAATAAATGGCATAACCGCCTCAATTGCCTCAGAGTCAAAGCCGTTATGCTTATCCTTTCTGAGCTTTACGACGGAACCTACCTTGAAGGGCTTTAGTCCGTAATAGTGATTTGCTCCTGTAATTGTTATAAACATTGTTTCCACATTTATTTCCCCTTTCCGTGTTTTTATTATACACAAATGGGTGTACAAAAAACAGGACAGTGAAAGCCTCGGTTTCCCGAGGCTTTTTTATTATTATTTTACACCTTCAAGCTTGAGAAGGAATATATCAGTATCAAACTTTTCGCTCTGCTTGAGTTTTACATTTATAAGCTTCTTGCCTTGGGGCAGAATATGCTCATACTTATAAATACATACATTTTCGCCGTCTGTTGTCTTGAACTCATCGCTGTCGCAGTAGTAGGTTGAGGTATAACCTGTGTGGCGGTACATGGGATGTGTGACAGCCTCATTCTGACGTCTGTTCCAATGACCGATAATACCGTTATTGGTAATGTCAATATCCTCTGTCGTACCGTCGGAATATGTAAGAACATACTTACCGGTCACATCATGGTCGAACCATGGAAGTCGTATGAGCTTTTTAAGTTCTGTATGGCTAAAAATGAGGCTTCTGTATTCGCCGTCAACAGTTATATCAACACTTTGATTTACCGCTTTCCTTGGTGGGAAATCAACATCCGACTGTGCTATTGTTTCAAAGACAGCACCGTCTTTGAGTGACGGATATTTTATGCCTTTCAGATTCTCACGCATCTTGGGCATCATTGCCTTAATCATTTTATCATAGCAGAGGGTGTAAATCTTTCTGTACGAATCGGACCAAAGCATCTGCCCTGTCATCAAAAAGTCATAGAGCTTTCCTTCTCGTTGAAGTGAGCTTTCACAGGTTGTTACCCATGCAGAAATCTGTCCGCCTATCATACCGTCCTTACGTATTCTCGTCTCAAATCTCGGATAATGGCTGGAATAGAGATTGCCTATTGCTACGGTATAGCCCTTTTCAAGAAGATTCTCCTCGATATCCTTATCAAAATGGAAGTACCAGATAAAGTCGAGCATTAATATGTCTTTAGGAAGCATATCAATGGCAGGGCGTGATGTGTAGTGAGACACGGGCTGAATCATATCAGACCATATCATCATCTTGAGACCCTTTGATGCAAGGTGTGCTCTTATTTTCATTATGTCATCATAATAGAGCTGTGCGCCGTCTTTGTTCTTACATACAGGGCAAACGCCGAGCTCATAAACCTCGTCATGTCCCATATGGACATACTCACGGGGTTTGAACACCTCTACAATTTCGTCAATGAGGTCAAAGAGGATTTCATAGGACTTGGGATTTGACGGGCAGTAGCAATGCTTATAGAAGGTTCTGGGGCGTGCATCCGCGGTAACCGTATCGGCATTTATATCAACGGCATCCACGTCAATTTCGGCAATTTCGGGATGTGCAAGAGTCATAAACTGAACATGGCCAAGGCTCTGTACTTCGGGAATTACATCAATACCGAATGAACGGATATATTCAACAAGGTCTGCCACCGCTTCTTTACTTGTACAGCCGCCTTCCGCAATTCCTGCATGGGGAAATTCAGGCCATTTACCCTCAGCGTGCATTTTATTTGCATGGATAAAAGCTTCATTTATTTCAGGATGAGTGTCAAATTTCATACCGCCTGCAACTTCAATGATAACATTATTATAACCCATCGGGGAAATCATATATTTGATAAGTCTTTTTGTAAAGCCCATCTGTTTTTCGGAGGGCAAAAAGAGGTGTACACCTCTGAAAGGATATGCAGGCGCATCTTCTACCTTTGCCGTGTGAACCTTATCCTTATCACAAAGCTTTATAAAGGTTTCAACGCCCATTACAAATCCGCGTTTATCGGAGGCAGTAATTAATGCAAAGTTTTCGGAAACATCAAGTCTGAAGCCTTCTTTTTTGACATCCTTATCGGTAACAAACTTCACCTTGCCGTTATCCGATTCTGTCATTTTAACGCCTGTGATTTCGGCATATTTTTCTGCTAAGACCGCACCTGCTTCTCTGCCCTCTTTGCTGTCAGCACAGTAAGAATCAAAAATGCAGGAACAGACAGTCTTTCCGCCGAAGGTAATGCTGTCGGGTGTTGGGAAAATATCCTTTTCATCAGGGATAGCACCGTAGAGCTTAACTCCGAGGATTTCAATGTCAGAAAAATCAGACGTAAATGAAATTGTCAGAGTGTCTGTAAGGCTTCCGGCTTTAAGTATAATACATCTGTTTGTAATTGTCTTGCCCGTTTCTGCACTATGAGTAAAAAGAGTATTCTTGTCATCACAGAGAGTAACGCTTGTAAGCTTTGTACTGTTACCTATGTTCACCTGAACTCTGTCAACAAAGCACTCCTTTTCAAGCTTGAGTGTAAGCTCAAAGGGCATATTTCTGACCATCTGCCACGGCAGACT
Source organism: Clostridia bacterium (assembly GCA_017620655.1). GTDB lineage: Bacteria > Bacillota > Clostridia > Oscillospirales > CAG-382 > UMGS1387. The sequence goes on from JAGAUT010000048.1 coordinate 5,059, forward strand.
GACAGGCTCATATTTTATAAGGTCACCCACCTCTTTCAACGGCAGGGACATCTTGCAGGTAATATTCAAAAGTTCATTAAGTACACCTGTTTTCATATTAAATCCTCTCTTTGTATGTGAAAAATTACATATTTATTGTAACACCCGAAAATATTTTTGTCAACGAAAAAAAGACAACTTTTCAACTTGAACACTTTTTAACAATGTGTTATACTGTTTTTACAATACATAGGGAGATATGCCTTGAAAAGATACATTGATTTAGGAAAACGGACAATTGAATACACTCTGGAATACAAGCGGGTAAAGAACATAAATCTGAGGATTAAGTCTGATGCCTCGGTATATGTTTCGGCAAACAAAAGGGTATCGGTTGCTGAAATCGAGCGTTTTATGAAGTCAAAGTCCGAGTTTATTCTCAAAGCCATAGATAAATTTGAGAAAATGCCAAAAAAAGAACGTATTCAGTATTTTTCCGAAGATGAAATCAAAAAGGTTATCACAGACATCTGAAAAAAAGTATACCCCAACTTTGAAAGCAGAGGTATAAAGTATCCGATTATTAAATTCAGAAAGATGGTGTCACGATGGGGCAGCTGCAACTATGCGAAAGGCATTGTAACCTTTAACACGTCCCTTATGTATGCACCGTATGAGTGCATCGAGTATGTGGTATATCACGAGTTCTGTCATTTTCTGCAGGCTAATCATTCGAGGAAGTTTTATGATGAGCTGACAAAGGTTTGTCCGAGGCACAAGGAGTACAGGAGAATTCTCAGGGGGATTTCTATAAGATAAAAAAAGCACTCTGATGAGTGCTTCTTTTGGCAGCGGAACTAGGATTTGAACCCAGACAAACAGAGTCAGAGTCTGTCGTGCTAACCGTTACACAATTCCGCTAAATTCATGGTGTTGCTCTTCACAACGTCAATTATTTTACCACAACAATTACTGTTTGTCAATACTTTTTAGAAAGTTTTTTCTAATATTTTCACGACTTTTTTTGCGAAAAACTATTGACAAAGACTGTTTCTTATGGTATACTATCTAGGCAATTGAGGTATGGCCCGTTGGTCAAGCGGTTAAGACACGGCCCTTTCACGGCTGTAACATGGGTTCGATTCCCGTACGGGTCACCAAAAAAGCACTTCGAGAGAAGTGCTTTTTTCATCAGAGATAATTGCACAAGGCCCGTTGGTCAAGCGGCTAAGACATCGCCCTCTCACGGCGAAAACATGGGTTCGATTCCCGTACGGGTCACCAAATAAACGAAGTGCTCTTTTGAGTGCTTCGTTTTTTCTTTAATCAATAAAACGGGAATCGAACCCGAGAGGGCTTTTTGCTAAAAGAAAGGTTGCCCGACGGCAAGCTTTCTGCAAAAAGGGCGAGACAACTTGTTTGTCGAGCAGTCAGTATGCGAAGCAGACGGCGATTCCCGTATATTACATAAAAGACACGGCTTTGTTGCCGTGTCTTTTCCTATTTGTCTCTATTCTTTAATGCTCTGTACTTCCCTGCTATAAGGCCGTAAAGCTTATAGTATCCATACCCTCCGCCAAGACAGATGACCAGCCCTATTACAAAGCCGACAGCATCGTTGGGTATTACATTCTTTGGTGCTGTCCATACAAGAGGTGCAAAGAAATTATAATACAGTATCTGTACCATAAGTATATGATACGAGGCTTTTCCAAGGTTCTCCAAAAGTGAAAACTTTACATTTTTTAACTTCACAAGGCCGAGTAAAAACAATGGGGTTATATAAAGCATTGCAATCATAGAGGTTCTCTGCCAATATGTGAAAATTACTCTGTGATAAGAAGTATAGTTTATAAGGTAAATATATCCCGCACCCACTGCAAAGAAAAACAACCATTTATACCATTTTCCGAGTTTATCTCTATAAATGTACAAGTAACAGCCAAGTGCAAGGGCAAATATATATCTGTAAGCAAGAAGCCTGTATACGCTGTATGCAACATTCAAGCCAAGGGATGTCAACAACGCACCAAAAGGCAGTTTTAACACTTCAAAAGCAAGATTTATTCCAAAGCATAGCCACAGACCCCACTTCCACTTCTTTACGATAAAATATACAAGCGGAATAAATAAAGCAATCTGCATGATAATCGGAAAATAATATGTTCCGTGCTGTCCTCTGCCGCCTGCAAAAAAATACAAAATCGTTCCAACAACGGTCATTTCTTTGTTATAGCCATCTTTATAGGGAAAGTCAAGGGTTGAGATATAGTGAAGGTATCCTGTCTTTTGAAAAACAATAGTGAGAATTGTTTCCGCAACATAAAACCAAACAAAAGGCATTATATAGCGACAAAGCTTTGGCAATAGTGCTTTTTTAGAATATGCCTGTTTCAAAGTCACTTTCTTTGACTCAAAGGATGCTACCGTAACATACCCCGTACAGAGCATGAACACAGGCACTGCCATACAAATTATCCAATAGTAAAGATGGGTTCCCATTATACTTTCCTTTTGCCACTCGTAGTGGTTGAAAAGTACAAGTATTATGGAAATACCCTTTGCAATATCTATAAATCGGTTTCTTTCGGTCATAGTCTGCCTCCGGATATTTTTACTTTATAAGAATATCACATTTTACTTATTTCGTCAAGTTTGATAAAACAAACACCCACGGTTAAAAACCGTGGGTGAAAATATTTAGCGTATAATGGTTTACTTAGATGCCTTGATAGCTGCCTGTCTTGGATGTGGCATACGGGGGTATTTTCTTTTTGCCCTGAGCACAAAGAAGCGGAAACTACTTCCGCAGTTCCGCTTCTCTTACCTTTCACATTATAACTATATGGAATGTCGGGGTTAATATATAAATACCAGT